>JBAVQT010000638.1:0-2046 GCA_049694295.1 Candidatus Acidiferrales bacterium | reverse complement strand
TATCAAGCCCGACGATGCGGAACTGAAACGCAACGTCAAGGCTGGGACGGTGGACATCAAGCTGAAGCTGAAAGAAAAAGGAAAGCAGTCCATCAGCTTCCAGGGGGGCGTGAGCGGAATTTCGGGGACCTTCGTCGGCGCGTCCTACCAGACCAACAATTTCCTGGGTTTGGGTGAGACCCTGACGCTATCGGCGCAGGTGGGCGACATCCAGAAAAACGTGATGTTCGGGTTTACGCAGCCATTTCTTTTCGACCGTCCGATCTCCAGCGGTTTTACAGTTTTCTTGAACGATTTCAATTACAACCAGGCGCGCCAGACCGGATTGCTGCTCAACCAGCAGATCGCGCTCAATCCCGCTTACGAAGAAAATTACACCACCAATTCCAAGGGCTTTACCATCTTCGCCAGCTACCCCCTGCGCCGTTATTCGTTTACGCGACTCGGCATCACTTACGGGTGGAGCACCACCAACATCACCGCCTATAGTCAATCGGCTCAGTTGCTCTTCGATTACACCAAGTTCACGAACCTGGCCGGCCCCTCGGCGCTCAATGGCATCGTCTCGAGCAAGATTTCGCCGTCGATTTCCTACAGCTCGGTCAACAATCCGCAGAATCCTACGACCGGACATAGTTTCAATTATGTGATGGGCCTGGAAGGCGGCCCGCTGGGCGGCAACGTCGATACCCTGAGCAATCTTTTCACGGCCACCTACTATCATCCCGTAAACAAGAAGCGCAACGTCCTGGCGATGCGTTTTCAGACTGGGATGATTACCGGCTATGGCGGCAAGGACGTCCCGCCGTTCGATCGCTATTACCTGGGCGGCGAAAACGACGTGCGCGGTTTCAATTTCTATACCATCGCGCCGTTCGTATCCATTCCGTCCTCCACCCTGGCCACCGTAACGTATTACGATCAGACGCGCCTGGGTCCCGGAGGCGCTCCACTGCCGGTGGCGATCTCCGTTCCCACGGTGATCCTCTTCCCAACGCGACCGGGCGCGGATTTCCAGGCGGTCAACAATTTGCAATACAACATCCCGATCGCCGGGCCTGTGACCATGGATATTTTCAACGACTTTGGAATCTCCGGCATCCTGCGAAAATCGCAGCTCGAGGCCAGTCCGGCGCTGGTCTCTCAATTGCAGCAGCAGTATCCCAATCCATATTTCCCGAGCCTGAGATTCGGTAGCCAATTACCGGTCGTTGCCGGCAATTTCCTGCCGCATACTTCGGCGGGCATCGAGTTCGTCGTTCAGCTTCCCATCATCAATGCGCCGTTCCGTTTCTATTACGCATACAATTATCTGCGGCTCACGGACACCATCGAGCCGTGCAAGCCCCCGACCACGGGCTTGTTCGCCGGTTCTTGCGGCGGCTTCTATCTCACTCCGGAGCAGATTTCGCAGCTCAACAGCGTCGGCGTTCTCAATTCTCAGGTGATTCCACAGCTGCAGCAATATTTGTTGCAGCAGACGCAGCATATCCCTGCGTCGTTGATCGAGCCGAAACAGACTTTCCGATTCACCGTGGGCCGGACTTTCTAGTTCGTCCGCGAAATTCCGAGAGGCATGCGCCGGTGGGCGGTCCCCGCTGGCGCTCAGGAAATGGGGTTTGAAATGGCAACAAACACGAAGATGAGAATTTTTTCGACAGCGGGGCTGGCTCTGCTGGCCGCCGGCCTGGCTTGCTGCGGCGGCAATTCGACGAAGCCTGGCGTGGTCGTCTCGCCCGCCACGCAGACCGTTCTGGTCGGTCACACGCAAGTTTTCAGCGCCACGGTCACGGGAATTTCCACATCCGGCGTGACCTGGGAAGTCTGCCTGCCTCCTACCATCACGCCACCCAACGGCACCCAGGGCCAGCCCGTGGATTGCGGCGCGGGCAATCTCGGCACCGTCACCCAAATGGGCCCGAATGGCTCAGAGGCTCTCTACTCGGCTCCTCCCTCGGTGCCCACTCCCGCGCTAATCAACGTGGTGGCGGTCAGCACCATCGATAACACGGTCTTCGGCGCCTCTGCCGTGACCATCGTTTCCGG
>JBAVQT010000637.1:0-4132 GCA_049694295.1 Candidatus Acidiferrales bacterium | reverse complement strand
ACGGAAAGATACTGCCCCAGGCTGTCGTGCAGGTCCCGGCCGATGCGCCGCCGCTCTGCATCCTGCGTCCGCAGCAGATGGTGCGAGAGCTGCCGCAGCGATGCCTCGGAATTTTGCAATTGCCGCTGCGATTCTCGCAGCGACGTCTCGGCCCGCACTCTTTCGGTGAAATCTCGCGTTACCTTCGCATAGCCGATGATCTGGCCGTCCACGTCTTTCAGCGCAGTGATGACCACGTTGGCCCAGAACTTCGATCCGTCCTTCCGCACGCGCCAGCCTTCGTCTTCCACGCGCCCTTCGCTGTCCGCGATCTCCAGCTCGCGCTGCGGCTTGGCCCTCCGAATGTCTTCCTCCGGATAAAAGCGCGAGAAATGCTGGCCCATGATTTCCGCGGCCTTGTATCCCTTCAAGCGTTCGGCGCCCAGGTTCCAGGTGATCACCCGTCCCTCGGAATCCAGCATGAAAATCGCGTAGTCCTGCACCGCTTCCACCAACAGCCGAAATCGTTGTTCGCTCGCGTTCAGCGCCTTCGAATATTCCAGCACTTCCAGCTTCTGTTGCAGCTCCGCGATGGTTCGCAGCCGTTCGTCTTCGCTGACCGGCCCCGCGCGATTCCCCAGCGGCACCACGGCCGTGTGCTGCGCGCACACTTTCAGAAAGAGCTCGCCATGCGTGTCGCTCTGAAATTCATTCATCGGATACGCGCAGCGCAGCAAGAAGGTATACTTTTCCGCCAGGCCGTTCCAAAGTTCCTCCAGGCGCAGGGCGGCTTCGTATTTCTCGCTCTGCCACAGCAACGCCACCATTTCGCCGAAAATCAACGTGCACGGACTGTCCGTCTTCGCCGAAGCCTTGGCCTTCTCGATGGTGCGGCCCACCAGCTCTTCGAAGCGCTGCGCATCGGGCATCTGGCCCGTCAGGATCTGCGACAAAGTCTCCGCCGCATCCAACGCTATATAGCGTCCATCCGCCGTAGCTTTCGCCACATTCAGGTCTCGCGCAGCCAGGGCACGCGCCAGCGCATCGCGATGCTTCCGGGTCGCGATCACCACGGCCGCATCGCCGCTCACCAATGAAGTTCCGATCAAATGAGCGAGTTCCTCAATGAGGGCGTCATCTTCCTGATAGAACTGCACTACGTGCGCCGGAAGGTGAAGCGTCCGAGGTAGCATCAGGGTTCTGCCGGCCAGCGCCGGTGCCTTGCTTGCACTCATTGAGAACTCCCAAGCTGCGGTGAAAAATGCCGAGATCGCATTCTCCGCGCGATTTTCAGGAGCGTCAATCATAAACGGACGTCTACAGGATTACCTGTATGCCGACCTGTCGCATCGCACGGAAACGTATTGCGGGCGCCCCGTGCGTCGCTTGCTTCCGATTTTCGCGGGCGCGATCGCGCCGGGAACTAGCTCCTGCGCGGGGCGGCGCGGGTGGGAAGCCCGCGAGAGGCAAGCAGGACGCCGCCGGCATTGGCGAGCGAGTTGCCGAGAAACTCGCGCCGGTCCATTTCCTTGCATCCTCCCGAGCGGGCTTCTCGTTGCGAGAGGCCGCGTCTGGAATTACTGGTCACTATTTATGGTTTCTGCGTGGCTTCGTCCGCGTCCTTGGCCGTCAGCGTGATCGTTCCCTTCAGTTCCGCTTCCTCCGACGAGCGCCCCACCATCACGTCAAACGCTCCCGCGTCCGCGCGCCAGGTCTTGCCGTCCGTGTCGTAATATGAAAACGCGCGCCCGTCCACCACCACTCTTACGTGTTTGGTTTCTCCCGGTGCGAGGCTCACGCGCGAAAAACCCTTCAGCTCCTTCGGCGGACGCGCCACTTTCGCTCCCGGCTCGCCGATGTACACCTGCGCCACATCCGCTCCGGCCACATGTCCGGTATTCGTAACGTCGAAAGAAATTTCGTAGCGCGGTCCGGGATTCGATCCCGCCGGCATCTTAAATGCCACCGGCCGGATCGCGAACTTGCCATATGCAAATTTCGTGTACGACAGTCCGTATCCGAAGGGAAACAGCGGCTTGGTGCCGTTGTGTTCGTATCCGCGATAACCGACGAACACGCCTTCTTTGTAAATCACCTTGTTCGTGCCGTCCGCCGGGTAATAATTGTCGTGGACGGGATTATCGGACCATTGCCGCTCCCAGGTGATCGGCAGCCGCCCCGAAGGATCGCTCGCGCCAAAGAGCACATCGGCCAGAGCTGTGCCGCCCTCCTGCCCCGGATACCATTGCTCCACCAGCGCCGGCACGCGGTCCACCCACTCACTCGCGTCCACGCTGCCTCCCGACGTAATTGCCACGATCGTCTTCTTGTTCGCCGCCGCCATCGCTTCAATCAACTCGTCTTGCCCCGGCGGCAAGCGCCACGTACGATCCGCTCCCTCGCTCTCCGTCTGCGGACCAAATCCCACCGCCACCACCACCGCGTCGGCCTTCGCCGCCAGGTGCTTCGCCTCGTTGCTCACGTAACTGCCGTGCGCCACTACTCCCAGGCGCAGCCGCCCGCCCAGCCACTCCGATCCGCCATGCTGCTCGAGCACCACCTTGTGCGCCTTTGCGTCCAGATCGAGCGTCGCTACTCCCGTCAACTCTTTCGCGTAAGTCCAGTCGTCAAACACCACCTTGCCGTCCACCCACAGCCGGTGATGTCCGCCGTCTTCGCCCGTGGACGTCACAAAGATGTCGAATTTTCCCGCGCTTTTCGGCGTGTAATAACCCGTCCAGCGCGACGATTTCGCCCCCGCCGGCACGGTTTCCACTGGCGGGCCGCCGTGGCTCGGCGTCCAGCCGTCCGGCTGGCCGTAGCATATGTATGGCGCGGTCTCGCTGGCGATAGCCGTTCCGCTGAGGTCTTCGCTCGAAAAATGTTCGGCCGCGATTCCCGGCTTCGTGCCGGCCGTATCCGTCGTGAATTTCGTCGCGCGCGCCAGCTCGGCCAGCGTCGGAACGCCCTCGGCGTACGTCACCGTTCCCGACTTGCCCACAAAATTGCTGATTCCCTCCAGCGCGCTCACCGAATTGAACGGTTTCACCTCCGCGCTTCCGCCTCCCACCGGCTCCGCCGGAAACGCATTCGGCCCCACCACCAGCACCGTCTTCACTCTGCTCTTATCCAGCGGCAGCACTCCGCCTTCATTCTTCAGCAGCACCAGTCCCTCGCGCGCCCCTTCCAGCGCCGTCGCGCGTCCTTCTTCGTTGTAGCGCGAGATCGCTTCTTCCGTCTGATCGCGATCCAGCCATCCGAATTCGGCCTCCACGCGCAGCAGCCGGCGTACTTTGTCGTCAATCGTCGCCTCGCTCACTTTTCCGTCATGCACCGCGTCCAGCAGGGTTTTCGGCGTCATGAAGGCGCCCGACGGCATCTCGATATCCAGCCCTCCGTTGGCCGCTGCCACTCCGTCATACGTCGCCGACCAGTCCGACATCACCACATTCGGAAATCCCCACTCCTTCTTCAAAATTTCGTTATTCAAATAGCTGTTCTGCGTCGAATGTTCCCCGTTCACCAGGTTGTAGGAGTCCATCACCGCGCCCACGTGCGCTTCCTTCACCGCGGCCTCGAAAATCGGCAGATAAATCTCGCGCATGGTGCGCTCATCGATAATTGAATCCGTAATGTGCCGCCCGAACTCCGAATTGTTCCCCATATAGTGCTTGATCGTCGCGCTCACTCCTTCGCCCTGCATTCCCTCGATGTATCCCACCGCGATCCGCGCGCCCAGAAACGGATCCTCGCCGAAATATTCGAAGTTCCGGCCGTTCAGCGGCGCTCGATAAATATCCACGCCCGGCCCCAGCATGTAATGCACTCCCCGCGCACGAGCGTCTCGCCCGATCTCCTTGCCCACTTCCTCCGCCAGTTTCGGATCCCAGCTCGCCGCCAGCCCGATCCCCGCCGCATACGCCGTCGACGGCCCATAATTTCGCACGCCGATCGGCCCATCCGACATCTTCACGCGCGGCACACCCAACTCCGGATACCCTCGCACGTAAAAACTGTTCACGCCTCCCACCATCGCCACTTTCTGCTCCAGCGTCATTTTCGCCACGATCGCGTCCACGCGCTTCTCCACCTCCGGGTTGGAAACTCCAGGTGTCGCCGCAGCGGCCGCCGTATGCGAGGCCGAGCCTACGCT
>JBAVQT010000636.1:0-3923 GCA_049694295.1 Candidatus Acidiferrales bacterium | reverse complement strand
GCGGAAATACAGGCGGCGCTGGTCGCTACGCTGCCAGGGGTCCTACCGGCTATGGCTATCGCGGCTCTTATGGCAACAGCGCAAATTCCTATCGCGGAGGCTCTTACGCCAACGGCGCCAATGCGTATCGCGGAGGCGCATACGGCGCTGGACGCGCCGGCGCAGCGAACTCGTCGAACTCCCGTTTCGGCGGAAATTCTGCCAATGCCGCACGCGGAAGCCAATCCAATCTTTCATCTCGCAATTACGCCAACACATCTCCCGGCTGGCACTCCTTCGGCGCGCCCTCGAACTCAGCCACTAGCGGTATGCGCGGCGGCTCTTTCGCCGGAGCCAATTCCGCCGGTTCGCACGCCTCCCGCTCGTTCGGCCCGTCCTCTGCCGGCGTGAATTCCTCCCGTCCCGGAGGAGCTTCGCCATCTGTAACCACCGGAAATTCATCCACTCGCAGTTGGTCCGGCCAGGGCAACCAGATCTATGCAAATTCCGCGCGCAGTGGATCTTCCGCGATCTCGTCTTCGCGGGTAATCTCCAATTTCGAGGGTTCGCACGCCGGTAACGGTCTCGCAGGTTCCGGTTCCGGCTCGCATTTCGGCGCCAACTCCTTTGCAAACTCCACCATGGCTTCTTCTCGGACGGGCAACTCAGCGCTCGGAGCCTCCAGCAGCGCCCGCTTCGGGTCCAACGTTTCGCTGATGCGAAATTCGTCATTCGGCGCGGGAATCGGAGCGCGCTCCGGATTCGCGGGCAGCACAAGCGCTTTTTCGCGGGGCTATGGCGCCGGATATCGCGGCGCCGGCTATGGTTGGCGTGGCGGCGGTTACGGCTGGCGTGGTGGCTACGGCTGGCGCGGTGGTTGGGGCTGGGGCTGCGGTTGGGGCTGTGGTTGGGGACTTGGTTTTGGCTGGGGCGGATGGTGGGGACCCGGATGGGGTCTCGGCTGGAGCCCATACTGGGGCTGGCCCGGCTACGCTTACTCCCCGTATCCATACTGGGGATACGGCGGATACAACTATGCTTACCCCGCGCCCGCTGATCCCTGCCTCGGTTTGCAATCCTTTTCCGATTATTGCGGCACGGGAAATGGCGACGACTCCGGCGGCGGCAATTACGATATGAACGGCAACTCCAACCCGAACTACAACATGAACGCCAATCCCGGCGCCGATTCCGGCGATTCCGCCTCTAACTACTCGCTAAACGGAAATGTAGCCGCGCCGCCTCCAAACGCTCCTTCCGCCGATTCGCAGCCCAGCGACTATTCCGGCGATCCCAATCCCGTCACTGGGAACGTAGCTGAGTCCACACCCACCGTCCTGCTGTACGCCAAGGACGGCACTACCTACGCGGCCAACGACTATTGGATGGCCAATAATCAAATTCATTATCGCGTGAAATACGGCGGCGAGGGTGCCATCGATATCAACGATTTCGATATGCAGCGCACTGTGGACGAAAACGCGCGCCGCGGCGTCAGATTTTCGCTGAAACCATCGCCCGATGCCGACCCGGCTGCTGCACCGGCCGCCCCGCAAACCTCCGCTCCCGCCCCGCTGCCAGACCAGGGGCAGAGTAGTACCTAGCTAGCCGCGATTCGGCAGGCTGCGGATCGTCGTCGGTGAGATAATTGTAAACGCGGGCCTCGCCCGATTCCGAGTGAGCCGCCGGAGGCGCGAACTTCCAGATGGCGCGAGAATCCAAATCAACGGTACTGAAACGCGCACTGCAATCCTCCATGCGAGTCGGATTCCTGCGCGCCTACAAGCAAGTTCAGGTCGATCCGCACCGCTATCTCGACCACGTCCGCCGCGTCCACCGCCTCCCGATCCGCTCCTGGGACGAAATGTTTATGCTCGGCGAAGAGATTGTGACGCCGATCTCCAATGGCCTGGTGTCGTCTTCCGCCAAAGCGGCGGCGCTCGAGGGCGCGGGCCTTGGCCTTGGCGGCATGCTCACATTGGTGCCCGACCTCGGAATTCTTTCCGCAATCACCGTCCGCATGCTCCAAAAACTCAGCCTGATTCACGGATTCGGCTATTCCACCGAAGATGACGCCGCGGAACTCTGGCTGGCGGCAGCTTCGGCGGCGGGCTTGGACCTGGGACGCGACTTCATCGGCAAGCAGGCCGCCGAGCGAGTCGTCCCCGCCATCGTGGATCGCGTGGCCGTGAAATTCGGTACGGAAGTCGCGGAGAAGTGGGCCGCGCGAATCGTTCCGCTGGTCAGCGCGGGCGCGGGCGGCGCGCTAAATTATTATTTCGTCAGAGCCTGGGGACGCCGCGCGCAGAAGCATTTTCTGGCCCGCCACCGCGAGATTGCCTCGCGCCGAGCGCTATGGGCGCATTCAGCCACCGTGCGCGAATTTTCGCAGCGCGGCATCGATCCCCACGCTGTCCCGCTGAAGAAACCCCGATCATTTCCCCTGCTCGACCCCGCCTGAACCATCCCTGCAATTCTTCAACTCCTCGAGCGGGAAGCGGCGTTCACCTACCAGCAAGCGGAGTTCGGAAAAACGCCGGCGGAAATTCGCAAGGCGATCATCGCGGGCGACGGGAAGAATGTGGATCTGTCGCCGTACGATGTGGCGCCGGCGGGCGCGGCGGTTCAATTCGCATGGCGCACACACGTCCAGATAAATACTACCGTTGCAAACAGCGTAGTGAACAGGTAGAAGATTCCGTCGTTTAGCGCGTCGCTGGCAACCTCCAGCGCGACATGGATGGGGGAGGCTGGGTCCACATCGCCCATCTTCCCGGCCAGATACAGCTCGTTGATTCTTGAGTGTTGGTGAAGTGTCCGGCCCACCGGCGCAGCGCTGCCGACTAGAAACAGAATCAAGAAAATTGACGATCCCGAGGGCATCCTACTCGAATACATAAAGAGAACGGTGAGGTCCACCGTAACAAACGCCACATATATGACCGCGCTCAGCACGAATCGCCAGGAACGCAAAGGAGATCGCACAAAGAACATTGCGGACCCGCCAAGACTTGGCAAGGAACCGAACACCCGCCTGTCATCGTTCATGACTTGCTCCTTTAGGGACAAACAACGGTTGTGGCCACCGCGCTGCTTGTGGTAGTTCCCCAAATTGCCCAAGCCGCGCCACTCGAACCACCTACCAGTAGAGTTGGAGTCGTCGCGACGGCACTCGCCGTCAAAGCTAAAGCGGCAGCGGCACATGGAGTGATAGGATTATTTATATATATTCCAAACTGAATCTGAATATTCCAAAGATACTGTTGACTGGGCGTCATCGATTGAAAAAAGGAAATGAATGGTGTGACACTCGACTGTCCGCAGGGAGCATCGACAGCGCTCCAGCAGGTGGCGTTCTGATTGGGATTCTCATCCGACCCACATGCGGTCGGGTTGCTAGCATTGTCGAAACAAAAGCCGCCGTTGGAATCGGCGTTGCATCCCACTTGACCGCACTGCGCAGGGTCATTGGATGACGCGGCGGCACAGGTTCCGTCTGGACAGGCACTCGTTGGGGTTGGGGCGACGGAGAAATCCGGCGAGTCTTGACTATATTGATCGCTGGGGCATCCCGCGCCGCCACACGTCATAAAAAACATCATAGCCCCATCAATCAACGAGCCTGGCATAACGTCGACGAGCCCCTGGGGATCAACCGCAGCTAGAGGATTATTCCTAACATAAGCATAGCGGTTCCAGGTGCGCGGATCAGTCGGCCTGACGGCGGAAATACCCGAAGGGTCGGGCGAACGCCAGCGGCCTTGCGTGCCGTATTCGCGGGCGGGAAAGTCATAGAGATTGGCGACCGTGTCCTGGTTCATGCCGGTGAACGAAGCGTCCGCGGTGCCCGTCTGCGCGTATAGCTCGCCGAAGGGGCCATAGGCGCCATCGTAATACAGAGCGCGGCTCGGCGTGGAGGCAAATCGCGAGGAGCCGAGCCAGTC
>JBAVQT010000635.1:0-3079 GCA_049694295.1 Candidatus Acidiferrales bacterium | reverse complement strand
CCGGAAATTCGGGCGCGATTGCTATTCGAAACGCAGGATTTCCACGGGCAGGATTCGCGAAGCGGAACGCGCCGGTATCAACGTCGCGGCAATGCTGATGGCCAGCGCCACGGCCGCAATCCACACGGCGTCGAAAGCGTTGGTATGGAACGGCACGTAAGGCACGGCGTAGACCTCCGGATTCAGCGGAATCAGCCGCCAGTGATTGGCCGTCCAAGCGAAACCGTAACCAAGAACCAAACCTACGACCGTGCCCGTAATGCTGACGGCCAGACCCTGCAGTAGAAAAACGTTGCGGACCTGCACGCGGCGCGCGCCCATCGCCATGAGCACGGCAATATCGCGGGCGCGGTCGGCCACGGTCATGGTCAGCACCACCAGAATGTTCAGCCCCGCCACAAAAGTGATGAGTCAGATGAAAATCGCGGTTACCAGTTTTTCCAGGCTGAGCGCGCGGAAGAGCGCGCGATTTTCGTCCATCCAGGTGGATACGGTATAGCCAGGACCCGCTCTGCGCAGTAAATCGGCCGCCACCGCACTGGCATCGTCCAGGTGATCGACACGCACCTCGAGCAGACTAACTACGTCGCCGATGCCGGCCAGCGATTGCGCCGATCCGAGGGTGACGAATCCCCAATTCGCGTCGAAATCGTAAAATCCCGAATCGAAAATTCCCGTCACGCGAAATCGCCGGGAACGCGGCAACATGCCGAAGGGCGTAAGGTTTCCCTGCGGGCTCGTGAGCGTAACGTAATCGCCCGGCGAAACGTGCAAGTCCTCGGCAAGGATGCGGCCCACCAGCAGCGCGGGAATGCCGTCCGCATCGGGCGCGAAATCCGCCGATCCGCCGGCCATGTGATGCAGGGCTTCGCTGGCTCGCTGCTCGAGCTCGGGGTCCACGCCCTTCAGCACGATTCCATGCGCATGCGTCCCAGTGGAAAGCAGAATCGTGTCGTAGATCGCGGGTTCGATCGAGCGCACGCCGGGCGTGGGGGCAAGCTGCGCCATCAATCCGCGATAATCGCGGATTCCTTCCGGACTGATGGGCTTGAGATTGACGTGCGCGGTGACGCTGAGCAACCGGTCGCGGATGGCCTGGCGGAAACCGGTGTTCATCGAAAGCGCGATCACCAGCGTCATCACTCCGGCCGCGACGCCGATCACCGCCAGCAGCGTCACCAGGCGCAGCACCGCCGGCCGGTTGGGAGAGCGCAGATAACGCAGCGCCACCAGCCATTCGAATGTCATTTGGTGTTGTCGCCGGCGGTGGATTTCTTTTCTTCAGAAGTCATGCCGGATGCAGAGGCGCCCGATTCGCCCGATTCGGAAGTCTCGGAAGATTCCGCGCGCAGCAGCGGGAAAAGCACCACCTCGCGGATGCTGTGCGCATTCGTCAATAGCATCACCAGACGGTCAACGCCGATGCCCTCACCGGCCGTGGGCGGCAAGCCGTGCGAAAGTGCTCGGATGTAATCCACGTCCAGTTCCTTGGGCGCTTCCTGGCCGCCCTTTTCCACCTGCGCGCGGAAGCGGCGTTCCTGGTCCAGCGGGTCGTTCAATTCCGAGAAGCCGTTGGCCAGTTCCATTCCGGCGATGAAGAGCTCGAATCGCTCGGCTACCGAGGGATCGTCGAGCTTCGGTTTCGAAAGCGGCGAAATCGCCGTCGGGAAATCATATATAAAGGTCGGCTGGATCAGGTGCGCTTCGGCAACGTTTTCAAAGAGCTCGCCGATCAGTTCGCCATCGGAAAGTTTTTCGACGCCGAAGATTCCCTCCAAGCCGTTCGCTCGCGCGTAACTGTTGTACGCCTCAGCCGCCTGCTTCGGCCCCCCGGGGGCGGCCACCTGTTTCGCATCAGGCGCGGCGCCGGCTTTCGCGGGCCAGAATTTCACGATGGCTTCGCGCATCGAAAGCCGCTCGAATTTTGCGAAATCGATTTCCAGATCGCCATAAGGAATCTTGGTGGCGCCGCAGAGCTTCCGAGCCATGCCGCGGAATAATTCTTCCGTGAGGTCCATCAGCTCGCGAAAGTCGCTATAAGCCTGATAGAACTCGAGCATCGTGAATTCTTGCAGATGTATCGCGTCGATTCCTTCGTTGCGGAAATTGCGATTGATTTCGTAGACGCGGTCGTAACCGCCCACAACCAGCCGTTTTAAATAGAGCTCCGGCGCGATGCGCAGGTAAAGATCCATGTCCAGGGTGTTGTGATGCGTTACAAAAGGCCGCGCCGTGGCGCCGCCCAGGATGGGATGCATCATCGGCGTTTCGACTTCGAGAAAGCTTCGTGCGTCAAAGAAGCGGCGGAGTTCGCGAATTACCTCCGCGCGACGAAGAAATATCCCGCGCGCCCGTTCGTTGACCAGCAAATCCAGATACCGCCGCCGGTAGCGCTGCTCGACATCCGAGAGCCCATGCCATTTTTCCGGTAAGGGCAAAAGCGCTTTGCTCAGGATTGCGAGCGACTTCACCCAAACGGTTAACTCGTTCGTTTTAGTGCGGAAGAGGTGGCCGGAAACGCCAATCACGTCCCCCAGGTCGAGCAGTTGGAACAGCTTGAACGCCGCCTCGCCTACCACATCGAGCTTGATGTAAATCTGCAAGCGGCTGCCATCTCCCAGAATGTGGGCAAAAGCCGCCTTGCCATGCGGCCGCAGGGCCACAATCCGTCCAGCCACTCTCACTGCAACTTGCTCGCCGGCAAGGTTTTCCGCGTCCTTCCCGCTGAAATCGGCGGCGATCTGGCGCGCCGTGTGCGTGGCGGAGAATTCGGTCGGATACGCCCGATGGCCGAGGGCTTCTATTTCGCTAAGCTTCTTCAGGCGTTGGCGGTACTGGTCCAGCGGCTCAAATTCCAATGAGTTCGTTCCTTTCGGTTGCGGGCCGGCTACCGGCCGGCGCGCATGTGCGACCCAAGCGCGAGCCCGCGGGTGCGTCGAAGTATAGCGGCGCGGTCCGAGAAGCGTCAAGAAACTGGCATGGCCAGAAACCGATGCTATACTGCGCCGGGGAAGTGGGAGGCCGAGTGTTCTTCAGGGGCAAAGAGAAGTCGCTCGCACCAAGGCGGAGTGTATCGGAT
>JBAVQT010000634.1:0-5433 GCA_049694295.1 Candidatus Acidiferrales bacterium | reverse complement strand
TGGAACGGGCGCGGTAATGTGCGTGCCCGCGCATGACGAGCGAGACTTCGAGTTTGCGAAGAAGTACGATCTCGCCATTCGCGTGGTTGTCGAGCCAATCGGCGCACCGCCAGGCGCTCCAGCTCCGCTGCACGCCGCCACGATGACCCAAGCGTTCACCGAGCACGGCCGCCTCGTCGATTCCGCCGCCTATACCGGCCTCACCACCGACCAAGCCTTGGAAAAAATGTCGGCCGATGCGAAGGTCGGCGGATTCGGCCAAGCCGAGACCACCTACCGCCTGAAGGACTGGGGAATCTCGCGCCAGCGATACTGGGGCACTCCGATTCCCGTGATTTATTGTGAACGCGACGGCATCGTTCCGGTTCCCGACGATCGGTTGCCGGTAAAACTCCCCGCCGATGTAAACCTAACAGGCGAAGGCCAGTCGCCCCTGGCTAGTTCGCCGGAATTCGTCAACGTTAAATGCCCGAAGTGCGGCGGTCCCGCGCGCCGCGAGACTGACACCATGGACACCTTCATGGATTCTTCCTGGTATTTTTACCGTTACACCGATCCGCACAACCACCGGGCGCCGTTCGACAAGAAGATCGCCGAATATTGGTTTCCGATCGATCAATACGTCGGCGGAATCACCCACGCAATTTTGCATCTGCTCTACTCCCGTTTTTTCTGCAAAGTGATGCGCGATCTCGGAATGGTCGCTCACGACGAGCCCATCGCCCGCCTCTTTACGCAAGGAATGGTCCAGAAGGGCGGCGTCGCGATGTCCAAATCGCGCGGAAACGTCGTCGGCGCGATCGATATGGCCGACAAATACGGCTGCGACACCGGCCGGCTCTACACTCTATTCGCCGCCCCTCCGGAAAAAGATCTCGAGTGGAGCGAAGAGGCCATCGAAGGCGCCGCGCGTTTCTTGAATAAAGTCCACAGGCTGGTTGCCAAGCATGCTGGCCGCGTGAGTGGCGTCCGGGCTGGCGCCTTCGATGTCGCCACTGTGTCGGCCAAGGAAAGAGCGCTGCTGAGGGCCACTCATCAGACTTTGCGCCGAGTGACCAACGATTACGAGGGCCGCTGGCATTTCAATACTTCGGTCGCCCTGCTCATGGAGCTAGTCAACATTCTCCAGAATGCGGAGCCGCTGGAGGACGCCGTTCGGCCCGCGGTGCTTCGCGACATTCTGGAGCGGGCCTTGCTGATGCTCGCGCCCATGACTCCGCATCTTGCGGAAGAATTGTGGCAAATGCTGGGGAACGCGGACGGCATGGCTGGCGTCGCGTGGCCGGCGTGGAGCGAGGAATTGGCGCGTGAAGACGAATTCGAGGTGGTGATCCAAATGAACGGCCGCGTGCGTGGAAAAATCCTGGTGCCCGACGGCTTGACCGAGGACGAGACCGGCAAGAGAGCCATAGCCGATCCAAAGATCGCGGGCCTTCTCGAAGGGAAGCAGATAGCCAAGCTGATTGTGGTCCCCAGGAAGCTCGTAAATATTGTGGTCGGATGAACCGGAAGTGATCTGCCGTGATTTGCGTTGTGATCGGCCGGGAGGCGGAGAAGATGGCGGAAGGCGCGGCGGGAATCAAGCGTGACAGCGGAGGAACCGTGGCCACCAAGGGCGGAATATTGGTTTTGGATTTCGGCGGGCAATACACGCAGCTGATCGCGCGGCGAATTCGCGAGCACCAGGTTTTCTCGGCGATTGTCCCCTGCACCGCCAGCATCGAGGAGATTCGCTCGCACGAGCCTGCAGGGATCGTCCTCTCGGGCGGCCCGAATTCCGTCTACGACGCCGACGCGCCAAAATGCGATGCGCGCGTGCTTGAGCTTGGTGTTCCGGTGCTGGGAATTTGCTACGGCATGCAGTGGCTCGCGCACACCATGGGCGGCCGCGTCGAGCGCGCCGAGCGCCGCGAATACGGCCCCGGAACCCTCGACATCGAAAAAGATTCCAAGCTGTTTCACGGTTTGGATCGGCGGAAACTGAAAATTTGGAACAGCCACGGCGACCATGTCTCCGGCCTGCCCGATGGATTCGAAATCACCGCGCGCTCGGAGAACGCGCTGGGCGCGATCGAGCATCGCGCGAAAAGATTTTACGGCGTCGAGTTTCACCCGGAAGTGAATCACACCGAACGCGGCGGGGAAATCCTCCGCAACTTCGTTTTCGAAATCAGCGGCGCCCGGCAAAACTGGAATCGCGCCGGCTTTATCGCCGAGACCGTGGATCGCATCCGCCGGCAGTGTGAAGGCGCGCGAGCGATCTGCGCGCTCAGTGGCGGCGTGGATTCCTGCGTGGCCGCCACGCTGGTCCACCGCGCCATCGGCGGACGCCTCACCAACATCTTCGTCGATACCGGCCTGCTGCGCCAAAATGAATTCGCCGAAACGCTCGAGCTGATGCGCCAGCGCCTGGGACTCAATGTGATGGGCGTCGATGCCAGCGTACGCTTTCTCGGAAAGTTGGCGGGCGCGAGCGATCCCGAGAAAAAACGCAAAATCATCGGCAATGAGTTCATCGCGGTGTTCGCCGAAGAGCAGCGAAAATTGCTTGAGGGTTCGCAATCCGGCCTGCCTGTAAAATTTCTCGTGCAGGGTACGCTCTATCCCGACGTGATCGAATCGGTCAGCGTTAAGGGGCCCTCCGCCGTAATCAAGTCGCACCACAATGTCGGAGGACTTCCCAAGGACATGCCCTTCGCCTTGATCGAGCCGTTGCGCGATCTGTTCAAGGACGAAGTTCGCCAGATCGGCCGCGAGATGGGCATGCCTGAAGAGATTCTGGTGAAGCATCCGTTCCCGGGTCCTGGTTTGGCCGTGCGAATTTTGGGAGACATCACCAAAGAGCGCCTCGCCACCCTGCGCGGAGCCGACGCGGTGGTCGTCGACGAAATCCGCCGCGCCGGGCTCTACGAAAAGGTCTGGCAAGCGTTTGCGGTGCTGCTGCCGGTGCAGAGTGTAGGCGTCATGGGCGATTTTCGGACCTATGGCAATGCGGTGGCCGTGCGCGTCGTCGAATCGCAAGACGCCATGACCGCCGATTGGTCCAGGCTGCCGCACCAGGTCCTGGAAAGGATTTCAGCGAGAATTGTGAACGAGGTCCCGGGCGTGAACCGCGTGGTCTACGACATTAGCTCGAAACCGCCCAGCACCATCGAATGGGAATGATTGCCAGAGCGTCATTGCGTGAAAATGATCGCCTGAAAATGATCGCCTGAGAAGTCCCAGCCGTGCGATAGACGGCGGCTGGCCCGCGAAAATGTGGCAGGGAACGAAAGCAGCTAAGAGCGAGGCCTACACCCGGACGGTTGTCGCGAATCGCTGAAGACAGCGAGCACCATCGGGTCTTGCATAGTGATGGACGAGCCGCTAGCTAGCGATTCGCCATTTTCTGGGCCATGTACAGCAGCAAGCGACGGTCGCCTTCTTCCACGCGGCCAAGCAAGCGGCGGAAACGGCCTAGAAAACGGGCTTCTTTGCCAGTGCTGCCCCAAGCGATGTCGTCCGCGCTCTTCCTTTTCGGAAGATTGGGAAGTTCGGGCGGCTCTTCGCCATCGTAGAAAAGCTGGTAGAGCGGAATTTCCATCGCCCGAGCCAGTTTCTCTAGCGTCTCGATCGCCGGAACGGTGTGTCCGTTCTCGACGCGCGAGATGTAGCAGCGAAGCAGTCCCGTGCGCTTTTCGATATCGCCCTGGGAAAGCTTTTTTGTTTCGCGTAGCAAGCGAATACGGTCTCCGATTATCATGTCGGGTATTGTTGCATGGACCAGTGGCACGGGCAAGCGGGGAATGCGCGAAATCTTCTATGGACGATGTGGTATAGCTGCCGGCCTCACCCGGGAAACTACGCAGATGCGTTCGCGCTCCGCCATTGGCGGCGGGTGCGCCTGCTCTGCCCGGCCCCGGTGCTAGGCCTGTGCGGAAAGCAAAGGTAGGCGTAACCTAATCGGTATGGCCAACGTCCCAAAGGATATGGCAGCCGGTGCGCAAGCAATTGCGGTGCCGCTGGATGGTCGTCCGCGGACCGATGGCGACCGCGAACTGGTGCGTGCGGCCCAAAAGGGCGGCGAAGCCGAATTCGAGGAGCTGGTCCGCCGCCATCAGAAGCGCGTCTTTGGCTTGGTCAACGGCATTTTGCGCCGTCGCGAAGACGTCGAAGATGTCGTCCAGCAGGTTTTTATGAAGGTCTACGTCTCGCTCAAGCGTTTTGACATGCGCGCGGCCTTCTCCACCTGGCTCTATAAGATCACGGTCAACGAGTGCTGGGATTATCTGCGAAAGAAGAAAGTCCGGCCCCTGGCCTACGAAGCGGATCTCAGCGAAGAGCAGGTCTCGCAGCTCGATGGAGTCGCCACCGCTGCGCGTCCTCCGGAAAATCCCGCGCAGCGCGCGGAAACCAAAGAGATGCTGGATTGGATGCTTGCGAAGCTTCCCGATCAGGATCGCGAGTTGCTGGTGCTCAAGGAAATCGAAGGCTTTTCGGTGCAGGAGCTGGCGCAGATACTCAACCTCAATGTGAACACGGTAAAGGTGCGACTGTTCCGCGCGCGCGGCCGGCTGATGGATGTCTACAAGCGGCGTTTGCGGTCCGACCTTGAAAAAGGCTCAGTAAAGGGGCGGACTGCATCAGAAGCTTCAGGAAACTGAGGCGGTGCCCTTCGACATGCCGCCACGAAGTGGCATTTCGAGGGGTTGGCGAAAGGAAGCCATGAACAAGGAAACCACAGGGCAGGCCTGCATCGAGCACGAAGCGCTGCTGGAAGATTTGGTCACCGGCGCGCTGAGTGCTGCGGATGCCAGGCGCTTGGAAGGGCACGCCATCGAATGCGCGGGATGTCGCGAGGCGCTCGCCGATGCGCGCGAGTCGGTCGAATTGTTGCGATTGGCGGAGGCCACCCCCGATCCCGGTCCGGGATTTGCGCGTTTGACGATGGCGCGCATTCGGCAGGAAGAAACGCGGCGCGCGGACGAAAAGAGCGGATTGTGGACACCCATGGCCGCGTTTGCATCGCGGCTGGCGATCTCAGCCACGGTGGCGCTGGGCCTGCTCTTGGTTTACGGAACGCTCGGCAGTCGCGGGCATACCACCACTCTCGCAGCCGTCCGCGCCGCCAATAATCCGGGCGCGGACCTCTTTGGCGATCCGGTCGAACGCCCGGTGAGTCGCGACGCGGTGATGATGATGGTGGCGGAGCGGAATCATGGTAAGTAACAAGAAGACGGGCGAAGCGGCGGCGTTGGTGGCGGCTGTGTTCCTGTTGGGTGTGCTGCTCGGCGGAGTGGTCACGCATTTCTGGGGCGACCGGGTGTGGGGCGCGCAGACGGCGATGTCGCACCGCGATCAAGTGATAAGCGAGCTGACGCACGATTTGTCGCTCACCCCCGCGCAGCGGCAGCAGGTCACCGCCATCGTCGACAAGAAGATGGCGGACGTCCA
>JBAVQT010000633.1:0-3475 GCA_049694295.1 Candidatus Acidiferrales bacterium | reverse complement strand
GGGCCTGCCCGGGCCACACGATGTAACGGTCGACTTCCACCACCACGTTCTGCTCGGGCTGGCCCGAATTCTCGACGAAATATTTGATGGCTTGGTCGCGAGTCCAGCCCATCGAATGCATGCCCGTATCGACCACCAGCCGCACGGCTCTCCACATCTGCGCGCTCAAATATCCGAACTTCACGTACGGGTCGGCGTAGAAACCCATTTCGTTGCCCAGGCTTTCGGCATAAAGACCCCAGCCCTCGACGAACGCGGTATAGCCGGTCTGCTTGCGGAATTCGGGCTGGTTTTCCATTTCCTGCGCTAGCGAAATCTGCAAATGGTGGCCGGGCACGGCCTCGTGCAGCGTCAAATCCACCATCGCCCATTTCGGCCGCGATTCCAGCTTATAGGTGTTCACGTTGTACCAGCCCGGCCTGCCAGCCACGGGAGAACCCGGATCGTAAAATCCCGTGGTTTGCGAAGGCGCCACGGCGGCGGGCACAGGGCGCACGCCGTAAGGTAATCGTGGAAGTTTGCCGAAAAGCTGCGCGAGCTTCGGATCGATTTCCTTGGCGATGTTGCGCGAATGAACCACCAGGTCGTCGGCGCTCGTAAAATAAAATTGCGGATCGGTGTTCAGAAAATGAATGAAGTCGGCGAAACTGCCGTGAAATCCGCTCTGTGCGATGGTTTCATCCATCTGCGCGCGGATGGTCTTCACCTGATCGAGGCCGATCTGGTGGATCTGGGCGGGCGTCAGGCGGGTGGTAGTCTGCCAGCGGACGAGATATTTGTAATAGTCGCTGCCTTGCGGCAGATCGTTCGCCGAAATCGTTTCGCGGCACCCCGGGATGTACGCGTTCACCAAGAAATCGCGCATCTTCTTGAAAGCCGGCGCCACTTGCTCCGTGTAAGCCTTCACGGCTTGCGACGTCAAGTCTTTTTGCTGATTCGCCGGAATGGTTTCCGGAAAATGTTTGAACGCCTCAAGCATCGGGCTGGCTGTAGCATCACTGACGATCTGGCTCTCGAACTGTTTGGGCACGTCGCGCATGGTGATTCGCGGCGGCGTCCAGCCAGCGGCCTCTCCCCGTTTCATCAGCGCGATGGTCTGATCCACCAGCGCGGGCACGCCATTGAGACGAGCGATGATGTCCTGATAGTCCTTCGCGTTCGCGGCCGGATTGTGATCGAGCGTGCTGGGGATATCCTGGGGAATGCCTTGCATCTGATTGAGCGGCATGTAGAGATTCGAGGGCACGACGCTTGCGAACGGGTCGGCGTCATCATGAAAAGCGAGTCCCGCAATCGCAGTTTGCAACAAACTTTCGTAGAGGTCGTAATTCAGTTGCTCGGCCGGCGGAAGTTCGGCGCGAGAGATCGCGTGCAGTTCCTTGAGACTGGCGTCCAGGTGCTTGTCGCGCCGCTCGATCGCCGTGGGCGTAAGATCGGTCCAGCGATCGTTTAGCCCCGGATAGCCGAAGGCCGTGGCGGCTTCGGGATATTCCTGCATCCAATACTTCCAATCGCGCGCGAAAAAATCGCGCAATCGCGCGGTCGCCTGGCCCACCGAACCTTCTTTCGTGCCTGCGGTTGCGCTTCCCGGCGCACCTTGCGCACCAGCCGGAAGCGCCGCCGTCGCCAGCAACATCATGCCCGCCATCAGCGCCATTAGCTTCATCCCGCCTCCTCAACGCCCCAAGAATTCATCATGACTTTGCCGCTCCGCGACCTTGGCCTTCCTTCTCGCGCGCCAGCAGGACCACCAGCCGCGCCGTTTCTTCAGCCTCCATCGCCGTACTATCCACCACCACCGCGTCCGAGGCGCGGACCAGCGGCGAAGTGATGCGCTCGCGGTCGCGCCGATCGCGCTCGCGAATCTCTTCCAGTGTATGCGCCAGGTCCGTTGGTTCACCCTTCTGCTCGTGCTCTCTCCAGCGGCGCTCCGCGCGCACCTCGGGCGACGCCGTCAGAAATATTTTCAGCTCGGCGTCGGGAAACACCACGCTGCCGATATCGCGCCCCTCCATCACCACGCCGCCTCGGTGCCCCGCCCTGCGTTGCTCCGCCACCAGCACGTGCCGCACTCCCGGAATCACGGCGATCTTCGACGCGGACTGCGCCACTTCCGGCGTGCGAATCGCGTCGGTGACATTCACTCCATCCAGCATGACGATCTGGCGTCCGTCTTCCGCGCGCAAATCGATGCGCGTCTCGGCCGCCATGGCGTCGAGCGTCTCGCTCGCGTCCAGCGAAAGTCCGCGCTGCAGCGCCTTGAGCGCCAGCGCGCGGTACATCGCGCCCGTATCTACATAGACGTACCCGAGCAGCGCCGCCACGCGCCGCGCCAGCGTGCTCTTGCCCGAGCCGACCGGGCCGTCAATCGCGATAATCAGTCTTCGCAACGAATTATTTTCCTTGCTCGCACGCGCTCATCACGCTGGCGTGAAACGCTACAATCTCTTGAATGCTCGCGCGATCTCGCGGACCGAATATCGCAACACCACCGGCCGGCCATGCGGGCAGCTCATCGGATACTCGGTCTTCGCCAACTCAGCCAGCAGCCATTCCATTTTTTTCGCTTCCAGCGGCGTATTCACTTTGATCGCCGCGTGGCAGGCCGTGGAAGCCGCGATTTTCGCTTGCAGAGTTTCGATCGAAATCGCCTGATTCTCGCGCGCGATGCCATCCAGAATTTCCGCCAGCAGCCTTTCCGCGTCCGCGCTGCTGATCCCCGCCGGCGCGGCTTGAATCGCCACGCTCCGCGCGCCCATCAGCTCGGCTTCGAAACCGTTGGCGGTCAACTCTTCGCCGATCTGCTCGAACGTCACCAACTGGCGCGGCGAGAGCTCGACGATCAGCGGCACCAGCATTCTCTGCCCGCCCAACTCGCCGGCGCGGCGCGCACGCAGATGCTGCTCGAAGAGCACTCGCTCATGAGCCACATGCTGGTCGATGATCCACAATCCTTCGCCATTCACCGCGACGATGAAGCTGCTGCTTACCTGCCCGAGCGGCTTCAAGTCCGCGATCGCTTCCGGTCCCGGCAGGGCCCCTGCCGATCCCGAGGCCGCCATCGATTCGGCCACCGGGTCTGAACACTCGCCGCCCTGCGCCGCTTCCGGGAAATTCATGTCGGCACCGGCCTCAAAATGCAAGCGCTGCGGCATGGGCCGATCCGGCGCTCCGGAAAGTTCGAACCCGCCCGTTCCCGCGCTCGCCGTGCCGCCATCCGATTCGAGCGACGTCGGGATCTCAGCGCGGGGCGGGCCGCCAAAGCCAGTCGCCGCGCCCGCTGCTGCACCGACGAAAGACTCCCGCGCCGATCCGAATTGGTCGGCGCCCGCGCTCGCGCCAGCGCCCGCTGCCGATTGCAGCGGGATTCCCAGGGGAATCGGCGCGGCGGCCGCACGAGTCGCCGGAAATCCGGGGATCGGCCGCGACGCGGAAAACGCCATGCGCAGCGCATTCCGCGTGAAGTCATGCACGA
>JBAVQT010000632.1:0-4551 GCA_049694295.1 Candidatus Acidiferrales bacterium | reverse complement strand
GCCGCGCTCGGAGAGAATAATCTTTAGATTCGCGCGCGATGAAGCGAATGCCGCCTCGGGGCGGACCAACTCGCCCAGCGCGGGCGCGCGCAGGCGACGGGACTGCTGCGCGGATTCCACAAGAATTTTCCGCCAGCGCTCGCGACGCCTGGCGGCAGCGACGAGCAGCGGATCGCCGGAACGCGCCGCAGCCAGGGGCACGATTTCCGTCACACCGAGCTCGGTGGCCTTTTCCAGCGCCCATTCGAATCGATCGAATTTCACGACAGAAAGCAGGAGTTGAAGCGAGAGCCGTGACTCGGGCGATTCGACCGCTTCGAGTAGAGTGAAATCGATCGAGGCTTCGCCGCGTTTGGGAATCTGGACGCGCTCGACGCGCGCCAGAAAAACACGATTGCCGTCCGAAAGCTCGTAGAGCTGCCCGGACTGCGCGCGCAGCACGCGCCCGAGATGCTCGGCGGCCTCGCCGCGAAGCGAAGCGGAGGAGCCATCATCGTTAAAGCGTTCCAGGAAGAATCGGCGGCGCATGCGGCGATCAGCCGAAAATATCCTTCACTTTATCGAAGAAGGAGGACGAGCGCTCGGCCGGCTTGTTTTCAACTTTGAGAGACTGGCCGAGCTGTTCGAGCAGGCGGCGCTGCTCGCGCGAGACTTTCGCGGGAATCACGACGCTCGCGACCACGTAGAGATCGCCACGACCGCCGTGGGGATTGGGGAGCCCTTTGCCCTTCTTGCGGAAAATCTGGCCGGATTGCGTGCCCTCCGGAATTTCGAGATCCTCTTCGCCCTGCAGGGTGGGAATTCTGATTTTCGCTCCGAGGACGGCTTGGGTGATGCTGACCGGAATCGTGCAGTTCAGATCCGCGCCGCGGCGTTCGAAGAAAAGGTGTTCTTTAACTTCGAGGAAAATGTACAGGTCGCCCGAGGGCCCGCCGTGTGTGCCAGGCTCGCCATTTCCGGCCATGCGGAGACGCGTGCCGGTGTCCACTCCCGCGGGAACGCCGATTTCGAGAACACGCTCGCGCTCGATGCGCCCCTGGCCACGGCAATCCATGCAGGCGTCGCGAACCACCTGGCCCGCGCCCTGGCAAGCCGGGCAAGTACGGGTGATGGAGAGAAATCCCTGCTGATAACCCAATTGTCCCCGGCCGCCGCAGGTCTGGCAGGCGGACATTCCGGATCCGGGTTTCGCACCGGTACCTTTGCAGGACTCGCAAGTCTCGTGGCGCGTAACGCGGATTTTAGTGGAGACGCCGGCTGCGGCTTCCTCGAAGGTCAGCGTCATATCATAACGAAGATCCGCTCCACGTTGGCCGCGGGCTCCTCGGCCGCCGCTTCGACGACGCGTGCCGCCCCCACCGAATACCTGATCGAAACCGAGAAGATCGCCGAGAATGTCCTGAAATTCTTCAAAGATGGTCGAGTTGAAACCAGAAGTTTCAAAGCCGCGACCACCGAGACCGGCATGCCCAAAGCGATCGTAGGCCGCACGTTTCTGCGGATCGGATAAGACCGTATACGCCTCGCTGGCGCCGCGAAAATTGGCTTCGGCTTCCTGCTTGTTGTCAGGATTGCGGTCAGGATGCCACTTCATCGCGCACTTGCGGTAGGCGGATTTGATCTGGTCGCCGGTGGCATCGCGAGAAATGCCCAACACTTCGTAATAGTCGAGCTGCGTAGCCATAATTCCCTTTCGAATTTTCTTAATTCCGCAGCGCGCGGCGGCGCAAGCACGATTCAGCAGACGCCAGGCTCGCGCAGCTGCGACTAGTTGTCGCGGCTAGACGCGGATTTCGAGCTCGGCGCGACCGAGACGCGCACCATCGCCGGACGCAGCACGCGGCCATGAAATGTGTAACCGGGCTGCAACTCCCCGAGCACGGTACCATCCGGATGATCGGCGGATTCGGCGCTGTCAATCGCGTGATGCAGGTGGGGATTGAATTCCTGCCCGGCGGATTCAATGCGCTCGAGTCCTTGCTTGGATAGCGCGTCCCACAGCTGGCGGCGGATCAGGTCGAAACCTTTGCGGAATTCCGCGGTCGCCGGAGCGTCGCCCACCACGGCAAGAGCGCGGTCGAAATTGTCGAGCACCGGCAGAAGCTGCTCGATCAGGGATTCGACGCCACGATGCCTATCCTGAATGCGTTCCTTTTCGACGCGCTTGCGATAGTTGTCGAAATCGGCTTGGCGCCGAACCAGGGTATTCTGCAAATCTTGCTTCTCGGCAAGCAGCCGGTCGAACGTATCGGCTGCGCCCGATTCCGGCGCGGAGTCGGAACCTACGGCCGGTGAATCGGGAACCAGCGCCGGGCCATCCTCGGGTTTTTCGCGATTCGGGTTTTTGTGAGCGCTCAAGAGTCCTGCTTCTCGTCGATCGGATCGGAGAAAAATTGCGACATAAATGCCACGGCAGTAATCACGCGTTCGTAATGCATGCGCATGGGAGCGAGAATTCCGAGCGTGCCCTGCCCCTGATCTTTAGATGTGTACGAAGCCGAAACGAGCGCAAGGTGTTTTCCGGCGTGCGAAATCTGGTCGAGCCCCAGTTCGACGTGCACCGGCTCCGGCGCTTCGATGCAGCCGCTCAGCAATTCCACCAGCCGATCTTTTTCCTCGATGGCCGAAAGCAATTCGCGCAACTGCTCCTGGCTGGTGAATTCCGGCGACGAGGCAATTTGCGCAGCGCCCTCGATGTAGACGCGCCGCTCGGCGGGATCGCCGAGCACGGCGGGATCGCACAGAAGTAATGCGTCTCCCGCGAGCTGCCCATATTGTTCGCGGTCGCGATCGAGTTCTTTGCGAAGATCGGCGCGAATCGCCTCGAGCGTCCAGCCGGAATAGTGGCGATTGAGATGCGCGGCGACGCGATCGAGATCTTCCTGCCGGAAGGGCCGCTCGGGACGAATCAGCTTGTCGCGCGTAAGGCCGCCGGTGGAAATCAGGACGACCAGGACGCGCTGATCGGGGAGCAACAGAAAACGGACGTGTTCGACGACGCTGCGAGCTAACGGCGGCGAAATAAAAATTCCCAGCCCGCGCGATACGGCCGCCAGCACGTGGCTGGCGCGCTCCATCACCGCCTCGGGAGTCTGCGCCGCTTCCAGTTCGCGGCGGATCCACTGCCGGTCTTCCGGACTTGCGGTGGCCTGCGCGGCCACTTGTTCGACAAAGAAGCGATACGCCGCGGCCGTCGGGACTCGCCCGGCCGAGGTGTGCGGCTGGTAAAGCAGTCCTTCATCTTCCAGGTCGGCCATCACGTTGCGAACCGTGGCAGGAGATAGCGGCTCCAGATGACGGCGCGAGATATTACGCGAAGAAACCGGCTCGCCGGTCTCGATGTACGTGCGCACCACGTCGGTAAGTATTTGTTGGTGACGCCGCTGCTGAAGCACGGTTGGGCTCATTGACGATTGATGACGCGCAAGCCAGCGACACACAACAGGTGCCCGCCAAGCGCGACGCAATACCCCTGACTAAATTTTAGACGTGTGCGTGACCAGCGTCAACTTGACACCTCCATGAAAGTCGCGCACCGGGCACGGGGCGGGAGCCGAGGCTTGGCAAGAGTTGCGCGCAACGGGCAGCTGACCTATGCTAGGCGCGCTTTTCGCGCTCCCGGAAACGACGCCGGATGTAGTTTTTCCCGGTGGCGACAAGCACGATGCGCGCGAGCGGAGGACTGGATGCGGCGAAAGAATGGGACGATTGCAGTGTGCGGGGCGGCGATGCTGCTGACGCTGGCGGTTGCAGCGAGGAGTCGTGGCACTGAGCGTGGCGCTCCGGTGCGAGCGACGCGACTGGTAGCACAGACTTCAGGCGGCGCAAAAGCCGGAACGGCAACGGCGACGATGCCCGTCGCGAAACCAGCGCCCACGACAACGCGCATTGGTGGATCCCAAATCGATCCAAGAACCTCCGACGAGACCGCGCCAAATGGGACAACGGAGACAGGCGAGAAAGCTCTTTCGACGCGCGTGGTCGCGTATCAAATCGAAGCCCGGCTCGATCCCGCTAAACACACGGTCGCGGGAAGCGAAACGCTGACGTATCGCAATCTGACTGGCCAGCCACAGCAGACTTTTCCCTTCCATCTCTACCTGAATGCCTTTCAGCCTCAATCCACGTGGATGACCGAGGTGCATTTGAACGGAACGCGCGGGGCGTCACCAGGAGAGGATTGGAATCCGAAGCATTTCGGGTCCATCACCGTGAAAAAACTGGATGCCGACGGCGCAGGCGATCTCACCGATCAGATCAAATTCATTCATCCGGATGACGGCAACGCCCTGGACCGCACGGTATTCCAGGTGACGCTGCCGAAGGCGGTCGCGCCGGGGGCATCGGCAACTTTTCACATTGTGTTCGACGATGTAATGCCGGAGGTCGTCGAGCGAACGGGGTACCATCGGGACTTTTATATGGTGGGCCAGTGGTTCCCGAAGGTGGGCGTGTGGTGGAAGGGAGCCTGGAACTGCCACCAATTCCACGCCACCACCGAATTTTTCTCCGATTTCGGAACCTACAACGTGAAGATCACCGTGCCGCAAA
>JBAVQT010000631.1:0-3818 GCA_049694295.1 Candidatus Acidiferrales bacterium | reverse complement strand
TCTGAAAGAAGCGAGTAAAGCCACGGAGATGCCGATTTTGCGTAAGGATTTTATTGTGGATCCCTGGCAGGTGTGGGAAGCGCGTGCGGCCGGCGCCGATTCTTTTCTATTGATCGTCGCCGCTCTGACAGATACGGCGCTCGGCGAACTCCTCGACCTGGGACGCCAATTGAAAATGGAAGCGCTGGTGGAGGTGCACTCGCGCGCGGAGTTGACGCGGGCGCTGGCTGCCGGAGCGCGAGTCATCGGAGTCAATAATCGCGACCTGCGCGATTTCAAGGTACGCCTGGAAACTTCCATCGAGCTGGTGGAAGAAATTCCCGATGCCTGCATCGCGGTCAGCGAATCCGGCCTGCATGCGCACGAAGACCTGGCAAAGCTGCGGCACGCCGGATTCGATGCTTTTCTGATCGGCGAACAATTGATGAAGCGCGCCGATCCGGCGGCGGCCTTGCGGGAACTGCTTGCCCCGGCGACGGCTGCGGCGGAGCATTCGGCCTGATTGGCTGAGGCTATGGCGACCATGCCAGTCAAAGTGAAGATATGCGGGATCACCAATTGGGTGGACGCGCGACGCGCGACCCAAGCTGGCGCGGAGTTTCTCGGATTTAATTTTTATCGAGCCAGCCCGCGTTATATTTCTCCGGCCGCGGCCACGCAGATCGCGCGGCGGTTGCCGAAAAAAGTGGCGACGGTTGGAGTATTCGTGAACGAGCGCGAGAAAAAAATTGAGGAGATCGTCCGAGTGGTGGGCCTGGATTTCATCCAGTTGCATGGCGATGAATCGCCGGTGATGGTCAAGCGCCTCTCGCGGCTGCGGCCGGTGATCAAGGCGCTGCGCGTGCGCGCTTCGCTATCAGTTGCGCGTCTTGCGCGATTTGCCGGGGCGGACGCGATTTTGCTCGATCGCTACGATCCGAGGCGCCGCGGCGGCACAGGCAAGTCGTTCGACTGGGACGCGGCACGCGCGGCGAGTCGCACGCGGCGGATTTTTCTGGCTGGCGGCTTGAGTCCGGAAAATGTGGCCGTGGCGATTCGGATGGCCCGGCCCTACGCGCTGGATGTCTGCAGCGGAGTCGAGTCGAAACCAGGGAAAAAAGACGCCGCGCGCATGTTGGCTCTGATTCGCATCGCGCGGGCCCGCCGAAGGAGATCGAAATGAGCGCCAAGGTGCAGACGGTACCGGACGTGCGCGGGAGATTCGGCCCGTTCGGCGGGCGTTACGTCCCGGAAACGCTGGTTGCTCCGCTCGATGAACTGGAGCGCGCCTACGCCGCGGCCCGCGCGGACGCGAGCTTTCAGCAGGAACTCGACGCGATGCTTCGCGATTTTGCGGGCCGTCCCACGCCGCTGCAATTCGCTTCGCGGCTCACCGAACATCTGGGTGGCGCGCGCATTTACCTGAAGCGCGAAGATCTGTTGCATACCGGCGCGCACAAAATCAATAACGCGCTGGGGCAGGGATTGCTCGCGCAGCGAATGGGCAAGGGGCGCGTGATCGCGGAGACCGGCGCGGGCCAGCACGGCGTGGCCTCCGCGACAGTTGCAGCGCGCCTGGGAATGACCTGCACGGTCTACATGGGCACCGAAGATATGGATCGCCAGCGGCTCAACGTCAATCGCATGCGACTGCTCGGCGCCGAAGTGGTCGGGGTGGACGCCGGAAGCCGGACGTTGAAGGACGCGATCAACGAAGCGATGCGCGATTGGGTCACCAACGTTGCGACGTCGCACTATCTTCTTGGTTCGGCGCTAGGCCCGCATCCCTATCCGGAAATGGTCCGCGATTTTCAGAAAGTGATCGGCGAAGAGGCGCGCGCGCAAATTCTGAAGGCCGAAGGCCGCTTGCCGGACCATCTTTTCGCGTGCGTCGGCGGGGGTTCAAACGCCATCGGTCTGTTTCATGCGTTCCTGCCGGACGCGGGCGTGAAGATGGTGGGCATCGAGGCGGGTGGACGCGGCAAATCGCTGGGCGAACACGCCGCGCGTCTCGCGGCGGCCGCAGGATTTTCCGGCGCGCGCCCCGGCGTGCTGCAAGGAACGTTTACTTACGTGCTGCAGACCGCAGACGGCCAGATCGGTACCACGCATTCCGTCTCGGCGGGACTCGATTACGCAGCCGTGGGCCCGGAGCATGCCTGGCTGGCTGAACAAGGCCGCGCGGAATATACCGCCGTGAGCGACGAAGCGGCTGTGGAAGCGGTTAAGATGTTGGCGCGCCTGGAAGGAATAATTCCCGCGCTCGAATCCTCGCACGCCATCGCCGAACTGATCGCCCGCGCGCCGAAAATGAAGAAAGAGGAAATCGTGATCTTGAATCTCTCCGGACGCGGCGACAAAGACATGGAGATTCTTTCTCGCTATGTCTGAACCGGCCGCGTCAAAGACCGCGAACGCCGCGGAAAAAACCAAGGGGCGCATCGGCAAGCGATTTGAAGCACTCTCGCAAGCGGGCGAGCTCGGATTGATCGCATATATCACGGCGGGCGATCCATCGCTCGAGGCCAGCGAAGCCATCGTGCTCGCCGCCGCGGAAGGCGGAGCGGATGTGATCGAGTTGGGCGTGCCGTTCAGCGATCCCGTCGCCGATGGACCCACCATTCAACGCGCCAGCGAGCGCGCACTGCGCGGCGGCGCCACTCTGCGCGGAGTGCTCGATCTGGTGCGACGCGTTCGAGCGCACTCCGAAGTGCCCCTAGTGCTCTTCAGTTACTTTAATCCAATGTTGCAGATGGGGCTGGAAAAATTCGCCGAAGCCGCCGCCGAAGCCGGAGCCGATGGCGTGCTGGCCACGGATCTGACCCCGGAAGAGGCCGGTGAATATAGAGCCGCCATACGGGGCCGCGGCCTGGACACGATTTTTCTGGCCGCGCCTACGAGTCCCGACGAAAGGCTCGACAGAATTTCCGAAGCTTCCAGCGGTTTTTTGTATCTTGTCTCGCGAATGGGCGTCACCGGCACGCGCGAATCGCTGCCCGAGGAATTGCCCGCGCTGGTGCGCCGTGCACGGCGCCATACCGGCTTGCCGATCGCGGTTGGCTTCGGCATCTCGTTGCCCACGCATGTCACTGTGCTTGGCGGCATCGCGGATGCTGCGGTAGTCGGTTCTGCTCTGATGGCGGAGGTCGAAAAATCCACTTCGGCGGACGGTGCGGCCTCTGCCGTCGGTGAACGCGTTCGCGTTTTGAAGCAGGCCGCTCGCGCCGGCGTCAGCCGTCGTGGAGTATCAGGTGAGTGATGCGATTCCGTTTCGGCGCGCCGCCATCCTGGGCATGGGATTGATCGGCGGCTCGTTTGCGCTGGCGCTGCAGCGCGTGCATCCCGAAACAGTGATCGTGGGATTCGATCGCCCGGAAACTCTCGAGCGCGCGAAGAAGCGCGAGCCGCTCGCCGCCGTGGTGCAAGAATCCACCGCCGACCTCGCGACGGCTGTTCATGGCGCCGACCTCATCTACGTCGCGCTGCCGATCGTGGCGGCCGTCGAGGCGGTGCCCTCGATTGCAGCCAGCGCCGCTTCGGGCGCGCTGATCGCCGATGCCTGTAGCACCAAATCGGCGATCTGCCGAGCGGCGGCAGATGTATTTCGCAGTGGCACGCGATTTTTGGGCGGCCATCCGATGGCCGGCAAAGAACAATCCGGCATCGAGCATGCCGACGCCAATCTTTTTCGCGGCACGCGCTACGCGCTGATTGCGTTGGAAACGGATCCCGACCTGCGCGTTCAGAAATTTGCCGCGCTGCTGCATAAAATCGGCGCCGAGCCCGTTTGGTGCGACGCCGATACGCACGATTGGGCCGCCGGCGTCGTCTCGCACCTG
>JBAVQT010000630.1:0-5159 GCA_049694295.1 Candidatus Acidiferrales bacterium | reverse complement strand
TGGGACGAGAGGCAGCGATCGAGCGCGATCCCGTTCGCGAGCTTACCTAGGGAGAACTCCTGGTGACTTCTTCAGCGGAGTCTTCGTGGTGGGAGCCGAATGCGGCTCGCGCGAAGATTCCGCGGATTTCTTCTCCAGAATAAAACTGCCGATCACCAGAACGTCCATCTGCGTGCGGCGAAAGCAATCGAGAGCTTCCTCGGGACGGCAGACAATTGGTTCGTTGTCGTTGAACGAAGTGTTGACGACGACGGGCACGCCTGTCAAATCGCCGAAGGCGCGAATCAGTTTCCAGTAAAGCGGACTGGCCTGACGCGAGACGGTTTGCAGGCGCGCGGTGCCGTCCACGTGCGTGGGCGCGGGAATTAAATCGCGTTTTTCGGGACGAACGGCATAGGCAAAAGTCATGAACGGGGACGGGTGCGATTTCTCGAAAAATTCGCCGGCTGCTTCTTCGAGAATAGAAGGGGCAAAGGGGCGAAAAATTTCGCGGTGCTTGATGCGGCGATTGAGGACGTCTTTCATCTCCGGACGGCGAGGGTCGGCGAGAATGCTGCGATGGCCGAGCGCGCGGGGGCCCCATTCCGCGCGTCCCTGGAACCAGCCGAGAACTTTTCCATCGGCGATGTGACGCGCAGTAGCGGCTACCAAGGCGTCTTCCGGCAGTTCGCGGACCTCGACGCCTTCACTCGCAGCTCCGAAGCGGCCGATGGCCTGGGAGACTTCGGCTGGCGAGGATTCGGGACCCCACCCGGCGCGGTCCATCACGAAAGTGCGCGGCAGGCCGAGCGTCTGGTGCGCGACGGAAAATGCGGCGCCGACGGAGAGACCGGCGTCGCCAGCCGCGGGCTGCACGTAGACGCGCTCGAACGGCGACCGCTCGAATATTTTCCCATTGGCGACGCAGTTGAAGGCGACTCCTCCTGCCAGACAGAGAGATTTTTGTTTTGTTTTTTCGGCGAGCGATTGCCAGTGCGAGGCGAGGACTTCCTCGAGCGCGGCTTGCATGCTGGCGGCGATATTTTTGTGACGCTGTTCGAGAGGCGCATCAGGATGCCGCGCGGGGCCAAGGCGCTTTTCGAGATAGGACGAAAAAATACGGCCGAGGACCGGCGTGCTGTGGGCATCGCGCCAGGTCATTTCCGCGCCCTTGTCTTGATGCGTGAAATATTCCAAGCCCAGGCGAAAAGAGAGCGGCCCATCGGCATGCACGATGCGGCGAAATTCATCGAGAAATTCGGGCTGGCCATAGGCGGCCAGACCCATCACTTTGAACTCGTCGCCGAATTTCCAGAAGCCGATGTACTGCGTGAGCGCCGTGTAGTACATGCCCAGCGAATGCGGGAAGCGCACGTCGCCCAGGGTGGTCATGCGCGCGCCTTCGCCGGAGGCCCACATGGAACTGGCGAAATCGCCAAGACCATCCGCGGAGAGAACCGCGGCGCTATCGAACGGCGAGACGTAAAAGGCGCTCGCGAGGTGCGCGAGATGATGCTCGATGCGATGAAAGCGCGCTCGAATCGAACCCGGCGCCAGATCGAAGGCCGTGGCGATATCTTCGTGGATGCCGGCAAAACGCCGCATGACGCGGGCGCGATCGAGCGCAAAGCGCGGCATGCGCAGCGCGAAGCGGAGCTTGGTAAGAGCGCGCGCGTAAGGATTGCGAGGGATGGCGATATGGTCCACTTCGGTGAGCTTCGCGCCGGCGCGCTCCAGGCAGAACTGGATGGCGCGAGCAGGCAATCCGGCCGCATATTTCACACGGTTCAGGCGCTCTTCTTCGACGGCGGCGACGAGCTGGCCATCGACGACGACAGCAGCCGAAGCATTGGCGTGATAGGCGTTGATACCCAGAATGATCATCGAGATCGTTTTCTATAGACGCCAGTATGCTCCGCGAGAGTGCGCCTGGGCCCGGCTCAAGTAGCAGAAACGGCGTTCGCTTCGCCAGAGCTGCCCAGCCGGCGCGAACTACGATTCGCTCCCTGGGAATCGCCGGCACGCAAATGCCGCTTCGCCCATTCGTTCAATACGAAGAGGCTCCAGGGACGCGACCAACTGGTGCGGCCGCGCAGAAAATCGTGCCAGACGCTTTGGGCGAAATTCGAACCCACGTGCGGCGCCAGCGCCGGCGACCAATCCGAGAGCCCTGCGGCGACTCGCTCACCCAGCGGTCCTCGCAACCAATTCTCCCACGGAAAGGTAAAAGTGCGCTTGTGCTGTTTGACGATTTCGCTGGGCAGCAGCGGGCCCAGGGCCTCGATCAATAGGGCCTTGGGACGGTGCGACGGGCGTTTCGCGCTCTCAGGTAAAGAGAGGACACGTTCAACGAGAGGCGTATCGAGAAACGGGACGCGCACCTCGAGAGAATGCGACATGCTCATGGCGTCGGTATCGCGGAGCAGAGTGCTCGCGAGGTAAGAGCGCAGCTCGAGCCAGGAAACGGCGGTAAATGAATCCAGCGAGCGCGTTTCAGCTGCGGCGGCCGCGAGCCAAGCAAACCAGGCAGTGCCGTTCCAAGCGGAGCCGTCTCGAAGGTGGCTGGCGACAGTTTGGGGCGTGAAGAGAGAGCGCGTGAAGAAATAAGGATGCGGGAGCAGGCGCGGATCGAGCCACGATGCGAAGGCCTTTCGAAAAGCGTCGGGAGATCCACGGAGCGATTTGGCGTTCTTGAGGCGTCCGGCGACAAAGGAACGCAAGGGACGCGGAAAAAAGCGCGCGGCCGCCGCGAGGCGCGTGACCTGCGCCGTGGCGCGGAAAGTCGAGTAACCGCCGAAGAGTTCGTCGCTGCCGAGCCCGGAAAGCGCGACCTTGAGGCCGGACTGATGGGCGGCCCAGGATACGAACCAGGTATTCACGCCATCGAGGCTAGGGAGATCGAAGGAAGCGACTGCCTGTTCGAGACGCGCGAGCATATCGGAATCGGAGAGCTGCAATTCGGAATGCTCGGTCTTGAGTGCGGCGGCGGTTCGGCGGGCGATTTCGGATTCGGAGAACTCGACGTCAGGAAAGGCGACCGTGAAAGTGTGAATGCCGGAGCGCGCGCGCGCGGCCAGCGCGGCGATCGCGGTGGAATCAATGCCGCTCGAAAGGAATACTCCAACGGGCACGTCTGCGACCAGGTGGCTGCGGACGGCAGAATCAAGGAACTCCCGGATTTGTCCGGCCGGCGAATCCGAAGAGCGCGGCTCGGCGCCAGACTCAGCACGGGCCACTGCGGCGCTCCAATACCGGCGAGATGCCGGCGCGCGCGATGGAGCGGAGACTTCCACGAAGAGCGAATGCCCGGGCGGAAGCGATACCACACCCTCCACTAGCGTCATGGGTTCGCCGACTGAGCCGAAGAGAAGATAGGAAGAAAGAGCATCGGGAGCGAGGCGGGCGGAAATGCAATCGCTGGCCAGCAACGCGCGTACTTCGGACGCAAAGAGAAACGCTCCGCCCGCAACCGAGTAATAGAGGGGTTTGATCCCGAGAGGATCTCGCGCGAGAAAGACGCGAGTGGCACGTCCGTTGGGACCCTGCGGCATCTCGACCAGCGCAAAAGCAAACATCCCGTGCAAATGACGAACGCAATCCTGGGCCCAGGTTTCATACGCGTGAACGATGACTTCGGTGTCGGAGCGAGTGCGGAAGGTATGGCCGAGCGAGGCAAGCTCGTCGCGCAGTTGGGAAAAATTGTAAATCTCGCCGTTGAAGAGGACGGCCAGAGTTTGAGATTCGTTCCAGATGGGCTGGCTGCCGCCCGCGAGATCGATGATGCTCAAGCGGCGCGAACCCAAGGCCATCGAGGGGGCGAGCAGCATGCCCTCTTCGTCGGGACCGCGATGCAAGATGGCAGCCAACATGCGGCGAAGCGCCGCTTCGGCGGATGCCGCTGGTTCGCGTCCGATAACGCCACAGATTCCGCACATGAATGGCACGAACCTTCAAATTCAAGCTGCCGTTCTTGCATTAAGTCCGGCCGGGAACGACACTGGGGCGTCAACACCCAGTGCTCAAACGTGGACGGGACCTTGAGGGCCCGTGCAGACTGCCGGTGTTTGCAGGGCTCGAATCCAAGTCCCGACCTGATTCTGACAGCCTAGGATAATTCGTTTTGCAATTCTTGTCGCGGCCAAGGTTGCCAACTTAGGAAAAGGTCGCAACGTTTTGAAGGGGGGCCCGTATGCGAACCCGCGCGGACGTCTTGTTTTCCATGAACAGGAAGTTCACAAAGGTCACCGCTCTGGCGCACGCCGAAATGAAAGGTCATTCGGGTTTCAATACCGAACGTCAAGAAGTATGGGCCGCTAATTTGTTCGCCGGTGTTTGCTCGAATCGTCGGAAGCCGATTTTTCTTGTCGTTGACGGTCCGCAATGGCGTGTGGGAGCCGGCAAGTGCCAAATCAATGTCGGCATTGCTGCTTGTTCAGCGCATTCGCCATCAGGCGTCCACCTCGCCAGTTTCCGGCGCACGCTGATGGCCAACTAATTTTCCGTCTTGAGAGACTCGTGCAGAAAATCTTCCAGCAGCGCGCCTGAAGAGTTCCAGTCACAAAAAGTCCGAATGGTCCGAGCCGCTCAGCTGTGCAATCACCCTGGGCCAGTGGGGTAAGCAGGCTCTCTTAACTTTGTCCGGGGTGCTCAGAACGGTTGACCCGCATCTTGTCGAGGGAGGATTCGGATCAGAAAAATCGGGCAATTCGGTGCTTCGACTCTCTGGGTGATGACCGTGCTGTGCATCCCGGCAGCGTGTTCTGCGCAGAGCCTATTCGATGGTACCTGGCGTATTAACCTGGACCAATCGACAATATCACCGAGACTGGTGGTGTTTTCCGTGAGTGGGGCGATGTATGAATGTTCAAGTTGTAACCCGAGGATCGACGTGCCGGCTGATGGTCGAGATGAGTCTGTCAATGGGCAGAGTTTCGATACCATGAATGTTCGTGTGACCGGGCCCAACTCAATCAGAATCGCGACCAAGAAGGACTCCAAGACGATGGCCGAGCAAACTCGGAGCGTATCGGATGACGGCGATACGCTGACAGTCGAGACCACGTTCCATCCGGCAGACAGCGAGCAAGCAAGTGGTGACCTCGGAAGCTACGTATGCAAGGGCCGGAGCGGCACCTCTTGGCGCGAACGGAACGTCCGGTTCATGGCGAATCGCCAAGATC
>JBAVQT010000629.1:0-7298 GCA_049694295.1 Candidatus Acidiferrales bacterium | reverse complement strand
GTTACGGCCTGCTGGGAGTGGTGGAAGGAGCATTGCTGGCGCTGATGTTTTCGGTGATGCCGCTTACAGCGGCGAATGTCCCACACCTGCCGCGGTTTTTTGGCCTGCTATTCGGAACCGGGGCGATCATCGTATTCCCCGTTTTGTTCGCATTGATGGGAGCGATCGGCGGAGGCTTGGGAGCGGTGATTTACAATATTTCGGCGAAATACGTGGGCGGAATCGTCGTCGAGGTGGAGTGATTGTACGCGCGACGCACGTGATCCGTGGAAAAAAAACCCCCCGGAAAAACTTTCCGGGGCGCGTGGATTTTTTGTTTTCAGTGGAAGCGACTAGTAAATATCGTACTGCTCCCAGTGCAGGGTGGGGTCGGCCTGAATGATCACGGCCTTTTTGGTCCAGCGCTCGAGTTCCTCGATCAGCGCCGCTTCGCGCGTCTTCAGCGCCTTGGCGATCTCCGGATGCACGCGCAGCGTGAGACTTCCGGAATCCATTTCCGGCGCCATCTTCCTGGCTTCACCCTGAATCTCGTAACACAGCGTGGGAATTGATTTCACCATTCCCGACCCGGTGCAATACGGGCAGGGCTGGCAGAGCGTGCGTTCGAGAGCCTGCTTGGTGCGCTTGCGAGTGATGGCCACCAGGCCAAATTCGTTGAAGCGCAGCACTTTCGAAGGAGCGCGGTCGGCGCGCAGCGCGTCTTCCAGTGCCGCCATCACTTTTTCGCGGTTGCGCCGCTCCTCCATGTCGATGAAGTCGATGATGATGATGCCGCCCAAATCGCGTAGCCGCATCTGCCGGACGATTTCCTTCACCGCTTCGAGATTGGTGCGGACGATGGTGTCTTCCAGGCGCGTGGAACCCTTGCCGACGAATTTGCCGGTGTTGACGTCGATGGCCACCAGCGCTTCGGTGTGATTGATCACGATGTAGCCGCCCGATTTCAGCCAGACCTTGGGACGCAGGCCCTTGTCGATTTCCTGCTGAATGCCGAACTCTTCGAAGACCGGCGTCTCTTTGGTGTAGAGCTTGACGCGGTTGGCGAGTTGCGGCTGAAAGCGGCTGACGAAATCCACCACCTTGGTGTATTCCTCTTCGGTATCCACCCAGATGGCGCCAAATTCCGGCGTGAGATAGTCGCGCAGGATGCGTTCGACGAGATTCAAGTCGCGATGCAGCAGCGACGGTGATTTCCGCTGCTCGGAGCGCGACTTGGTTTCGGCCCACGAGTGTGTGAGGAACTCGACATCGGCGCGAACATCCTCGGGCGGAGCGCTGGCCGCCGCGGTGCGGACGATGAAGCCGCCGCCAGCCGAGCCTTTCGCGTCGTTCACCAGATGCCGAAGCCGGGAGCGCTCTTCGGCGGAAGCAATCTTGCGCGAAACGCCGGTGTGATCGAGCGTCGGCATGTACACCAGGTAGCGGCCCGGCAGCGCGATGTGGCTGGTGATGCGCGCGCCTTTCTTGCCGAGCGGTTCCTTGGCGATCTGCACGATAATTTCCTGGCCTTGCTTGAGCATGTCCGCAATCAACTGCGTGCGGCGCGGCGCGGTGCGGTGATGACCGTGCCCATGACCGCTGTGCCCGTGTTGCGGGCGGCGGCCGCGATCGTCGCGACGGCCGCGATCGCGATCTCCGCCGCGCTCGCGTCCCCGCCGCGCGGGATGCTGCATTCGCGGACGGAAATTGCCCTGGACGCGCGCACGGGAAGGTTGCGATTCCTGCGCGGGCGCCTGGCCGGAATTTTGTTCGCTGCCCTGCCCGGCAACATTTTCTAAAGATTGTTCGGAGCCCTGGTCCGAATCTTGATCGGAGCTCTCTCCAAAACCATGCGCGGACAAATCTTCGCCCAGCAGGCCTTCGGAGCCGATGGCTTCGAGCGCTTCGACGTGCGGATCGGTCTCGTGTCCGGATTCGTCGTCTTCGTGGGAGTCTTCCTGCGCGTCTTGCTCGCCGGCAAGCTCAGTTTCCGATTCCGCGCCAGGTTCAAACTCGTCCGCGTCGTGTCTTTCTTCCTGGTCCGCGGCGTCCTGCTCGCGGGCTTCGCGCGCTCCGCGCTCAGCCTGCGCGTCCGCGATGTGCTCGGCCACGTGGAGCGCTTCTTCCTCGCTCAGACCTTCGTGCGCGTCTTGAATTTCGTGACCGGCCTCCGGTTGAGACTCAAATCCGGATTCATGCGCATCGTGGCGATCTTCGCTATCGCGCGATTCATGCGACTCGCGTGATGCAGCGGGCGCGGCGAAATCCTCTGGCTCTTGAGCGGCATGGGCAAAGGGCGCGTCATGCGACTCATGCGAATCGTGTGCTTGATCGTCTCGATACGAGGCGTCCGATTCGTGTGAATCGTTGCCAGCCGTTTCGGCCAGCTCCGCAGCCGCCCCGGCTGCTGCCGATTCGGTGGGATCGGGCGGCAAATGCGGATGGGCCTTCCACTTGGCCAGTTTCTCGCCAGGGAGCGGTTCGAGGCCGCCAGCTGCAAATGGGCGCGCGTCGTGACGCGGAGCACTCGGGCGATCGTGACGACCGCGATCATCGCGACGACCGCCGCGGTCGTATCGCGGATTCGGAATGTAAGGAGGCTGCTTGTCCTCGATCTCCTCAATTTCACGCGATTCGTCGCGGCTCTGGTGGCTGGTTTCGTGACTGGTATTGTTCGGGTCCGCGGCGGAGTCCTCAAAAGACTGTTGCGATGCACCGGCTGGCGCTTCACCCGGCAACCATTCCGACGGCTGCACCGATTCGTGTTCTGTCCGCGCCTGCGGCTCACCGGACGGAACTCTCTCGCGAAACTTCGCCAGGGATTCGCCGGGCAGAATCGTGGACAAATGTCCTTCGGGTACGCTGGAATCGATGGGCTGATCTTCGGAAATTCGAGGCGATGCGTATTTCGAGGACGGCAATTCGCGCCCAAAACGCGGACTGCTTCCGGGACCGCCGGGGCGCCCGCCTCGGCCTCCCCTTCCGCCTCGTCCCCCGCGATTATCTCGACCGTGGCGCGGTCCACCGCGCCCGGCGCGCGAGCCGAAATCGCGACCACCGCCGCGAGACTCAAAACGCGGACGATCATACGACGAGGGAGGCGCTCCAGAAGAGCCGGACGGCGATCCTCCACCTCCGGAAAAGTGTTCACCCGGCAGCGGATCGCCGAGCGCAGAAGGGCCAGGCGACGGCGCGGCGGTTTGCGAGGCAGGCGACTCGGATTCGGTCGCGTCGCCGGATTCCAGCGCAGGCGCAGCCGACGGCGGGGCGACGGACTGCGCGGCGCGCTCTTCAGGCTTGTGAGTTTTATCCTCAGACGTGGCGACATGGTCGAATTCTTCGATGTCTTCGAGGAAATCGCTGACGTACAGGAAGGCGTCGCTATCGAGGCCGATATCGACGAAGGCCGACTGCATGCCAGGGAGCACGCGCGTGACCCGGCCTTTGTAGATGCTGCCGACTAGCGCAAACTCTTTTTCCCGTTCGACGTAAAATTCACAAAGTTGTCCTTCTTCCAGAATGGCGACCCGCGTCTCGTGCGGGTTCACCGATATAACCAATTCCTTCGACATGGAAACTCCTCATCGTGGATCGGGCCGCGGCGGCACACACCAGCGCGCGCGCTCGGCTCGCGTGGCGCAAGGTACTGCCTTGCGATGGCCACGTCGCGCCGCCCAGGAAGGGTTTGCGTTTCGCTTGGATTGCTTCCTTCACCCGATACACTTCTCGATCAAGTCTGAATACACCGCCCGCACACGGAGCGCGGCGCGGCACTGATTTCTTCCGGGCTTAGTTGACGAAGCGCCTCATGCGCACATTCATCACCAGACCCAAGGCCAAAAACAAAAAGGATGTTGCCGATCCGCCGTAGCTCATCAGCGGCAGCGGAATACCGGTGACCGGCATATAGCCGATAACCATGGACGCGTTGACCAGAACGTGAAAACCTAAAATCGCGGTGACTCCCATCACCACATACATCCCGGCCCGGTCTTTCGCTTTCTGCGCGTTGTCCACCAGCCGCAGAATCAACGCCAAATACAACAGCAAAACGATGCAAACTCCAAAAAAACCCTGCTCTTCCGCGAGCGCCGCCAAAATAAAATCCGAGTAGCGGACTGGAATGAAACCTAACTGGCTCTGGGTTCCCTTACCGAGACCCATGCCCCAGAATCCGCCGGAGCCCACCGCAATTTCCGACTGCGTGATCTGATAACCGGCGCCACGCTGGTCCTCCTCGGGATGGAGGAAGGTCTGAATGCGTTGCTGCTGGTACGGCTTCAGATGAGTTCGCATGTGCCACGCGAACGGGATGAACAGCCCCAGCAAAACCGCTCCGGCTACCCAATGCCGCCATTCGATACCGGCGAGAAACGCGCCTATTACCGCGACCGGAAGCAGCACCAGCGCCGTGCCCAGATCCGGCTCTTTCATAATCAGAGCCATGGGAACCAGAGTGATCGCGGCAACTTTGACCAGATCGCGCAGCGTGAGCTGGTCGGTGCGGACCTCGCTGAAGTAACGGGCGAGCACTATGATTATAATCAACTTTATAAGCTCTGACACTTGGAAACTGGCGCCACCCCCCAGGGCGATCCAGCGCTTGGCCCCGAGCCTGGAGTATCCGATTACCAAAACCACGAGCAGGCTGGCTACACCGAGGATGTAAAGCACCGGCGCCTGATCGAGCAAGGTGTGGTAATCGATCATGGCGACTATGAACATGCCGACCACGCCCACACCGATCCACATCAATTGCCGCCACTGCATGCCGGCCATCGGACTGGCGTGAGTAGCCGAATAAATTTCGAGAACTCCGATGCCAGAGATGGCCGCGACAATGCCAAGCAGGGGCCAATCGAAATCCTGAACGCGTGGGCGATCCATCATGGATGTGGCGCCCTCAAGGTGACAGCCAGTGTGCCTGCGCTGGTGGGTGGGGCCGGATTCTGCGCGGTTGTGGGCGTTTGCTGCACGCCATTCTTTTTGTCGAAGTAAGCTTTCACCACATCGCGCACTACGGGGCCGGCGGCTTCGCCGCCGTGTTCCATCGTGTTCTGCACGATCGCCGCGACCACGATTTCCGGATTCTTGCGCGGGGCAAAGCCCACGAACCAGCCGTCCATCTTCTTGTTGCCGATGCGATTAGCCGCGTCGTAGCTCATCAATTGCGCCGTGCCGGATTTTCCGCAAAAGTCGATATTCTGCAGCCGCAGATGATAACCGGTGCCGCCGCCTTCATTCACCACGCCGTAAAGCCCTTGCGTCACTTCCTCAACGGTATGGTCGGAAAGCGCGAAATGATCTTCCTTCAGATCCGTGTCATTCTTAAGAAGATGCGGCTGCGGCATGGCGCCGCCGCTCGCGACCGCTGCGGCCATGCGCGCCAACTGAATCGGCGTGACCGTGACGGCGCCCTGTCCGACCGACACTGAAATCGTTTCGCCGGCGTACCATTTATGGTGATACACGCGCTCGACCCATTCCTGCGAGGGCATCAAACCAGGTTCCTCACCCGGCAGATCGATACCGGTTTTGCGGCCGAGGCCCAATCCGGCGCCGTAAGTATGAATAGTGTCAATGCCAAGCTGCTTGCCGAGGTTGTAAAAAGAGACGTCGCAGGAATCTACAATAGCGTGATGCAAATCCACCTCGCCATGACCTTGCGGCCTCCAACAGTGAAACGTGCGACCGTAGAATTGAGCGTAGCCCGGGCAATAAACCGTATAGTTTTCAGGAACTTGCTTTGATTCGAGCATCGCCGCGGCCATCACGATTTTGAAAACAGAGCCGGGAGCGAGCTGCGCTTGGATGGCGCGATTGAGAAGCGGAGTCTCGGGATCGGTGTTGAGTTTCTGCCACTCGGAGGGCGCGATGCGGACCGCAAAGTCATTAGGATCAAAGGTTGGGCGGCTAACCATGGCGAGGATTTCGCCGGTGCGCGCATCCATGGCGACAACTGCGCCGACTTTGTCGGCCATATCATTTTCGGCGATGGTTTGCAGATCGTAATCGATGGTTAGCTGGATCGGACGGCCGGGAACCGCCTCGATGTTCTCTAATGTATTCTTCACTTTACCGAGGCTATTGACGACGACGCGACGCATGCCGTCGGTGCCGACGATTTCGTCGTTGTATTCGCGCTCGAGGCCGGCTTTGCCGACAATGTCGCCCGGCTTGTATTTGTCGGGATTTTTTTCGAGGTCTTGAGGCGAGACTTCACCGACGTAACCGATTGTGTTTGCAAGCATTTCGCCGTGGGGATATCGACGCCGCTGGACCATCATCAATTCGAGAACGGGAAGATCGGCGCGGTGAGATTCGACGAAAGCAATATCTGCAAGAGAAGCGGCGGGCTTGATGACGACGGGCTGGAATTTCGGTTCGTTCTTGGCAATCTCTAGTTGCTGAAGGAGATCCTGATGGCTGATGCCGAGGCCGTCTTCGATTTGAGGGAAGCTTTTTTCCAACTGCTTGGGATCGTCGCGAAGCAGTAAGATGCTGAAAGAAGGATAGCTATCGACGAGGACGCGGCCCTGGCGATCGAGAAGGGCGCCGCGAGGCGCGATGATGGGAATGGCGCGGATGCGATTCTTTTCGGCGAGGTCGGAAAAGTGTCCAGATTGAACGACTTGCAGCTTCCAGAAGCCGATCAGCAGCAGAATGACGAAGAATACCGAAACATAGGAGACCAGCGCCAGCCGACCCTGGGGAATTTTTTGATCGTTAACGTTCCACGGTGCCAACAGAACTCCTGCGCGGCGGGGCACTTACGGCCCGAAAGGCGCGATGCCAAAGCGCGTCCGGGAAGGGCGCGAAGGTAAACTTCAAGGTAACACTTGAAGTGGGGCGAAACAAGGATAGCGCGCAAAAGATGTCTATTCGGTCACGGGGTTGAAGTGAGACATGAGGTTTGGAAATGGCCTGCAAGGCACGAAGTTGCTAGTATTTAGGAGGCGAGCGGGGCTCGAACGGACGAATTTCAGGAGAATTTCGATGCGCGAGAAAGTGTACAGACGCGGGGGGGTAATTGGCCTTTTGTTGGTAGTTTTCGCCTACTTTTTGTACAACCGCACGGTGCGGGCGGCGAACGATTATATGTTTTTGACGGTCCGGGACTTCGAGCAGGGTGTGTCGTACCATGACGCGCAGTGGCACGCTCCGATCGGGATGGCGACGAATCCTTGCTCGTATGCGGACACATGGGAGCCTTCGATAGATTGGAATGACGGGACGGGGCCGCACAAGCCGGACACCAACGCGGTGACGACGATGTTTCAAAAGACCACGCCAGTGATACAGAACGGCGTGTACTTATT
>JBAVQT010000628.1:0-14282 GCA_049694295.1 Candidatus Acidiferrales bacterium | reverse complement strand
GGAGGATAGGGGGGCCTGCGCGCAAATCACCCTTACAAAGAAAGACGTTACGGCCCTATCTCAATTTGAGTCAAGAAATGCGCCCACCCCTGTTGCCCTAACAAACACTGACCTGGTGTCGCAACGTGAGACGCAGAAGGCGGCGAACTCATCCGTTTGAGACGCAAGCGACGCCCGCCTGCAGGCGATCCGAAAATTCTGGGAGGACGTATCTCCATCGAAATAAGCTAGTTAAGATCAGCACGAAACTTTTTGCTGCTTTAAAACGAAACTGTTTCGTCCTGGCATCCTTCGTGCATTTTCCGCTCCGGGATATTTCTATCGGTGGAGGAGGACCATTCGATGAAATTCAGTTTGCGACTCGCAGGGTTGGGACTCGCGCTTGTTCTGGGGGGCGCGGTCGCCGTGCCGCCAAAGGCAGCGGCTCAGGATACCTCAACCGACCAGGCTAAGCGGAAGGTGCGCTCCAAGGTGGTGCCGGACTATCCAACGCTCGCGCGCCAGATGAACGTTACTGGCAAAGTTAAGGTCGAAGTCACCATTTCGGCCGACGGACATGTGACTAGTACCAAACCGGTCGGGGGCAGTCCGCTACTGGTCAGTTCCGCCATGGACGCCTTGAAAAAATGGCGGTTCGAACCGGCGCCAAAGGAATCCATCGAGGTAATCGAATTCGATTTCAGCGGCCAGAATTCGAACTAGTTCGTTTCGTACGGTCGGCGTTTGATTTGGGGCGGGGGAATTTTCGCGAGAGCTGGAGTGGAGGGGTTGGACATGACGATCGGCAAGAAACTCTATCTGGGCTTCGGCGCCATTCTGGCGACCATGCTGGTTCTTTTCATCATCAATCTATTCACGGTCGCGCGCGAGTATTCCGCTCGCTCCGCAGCCACCTCCACTCTTTCCGACGTGCAGTCCATCGAGGATATCCGCTTCCAGATGATGGCCAACCGCTTGAATCTCAGCAACTACCTGCTAAGCGGCGATCTGCGCGACGAAGACAAGACCAACCACGGCTCCAACGATCTCCTGGACCTCATAAAGTCCGAGGAAACCAAAGCCGGGGATGCCGGCCTTCGCGCGTCGCTCCAGCAGGTCGAGGAAAACGAGCGCAATTGGTCCGAAAACTTCGCCAAGCCGATGATCGCCAAGCGCCATTCGGTGGACGCCGGCGACATTACCGTTTCCGATTTGCAGATATTTTATCTCCAGCACGATCCCGCTTCCTGGACCACCAAATCTTCCGGTGCGCTCGATCAGGCCAATAGCACCGTTCGCAAGGCCCAGGAAGACTCGAGCAACACCGCCGCGGCCGCTACTCGCTGGAGCACCATCATCACCACATTGGGCACCATTCTCGCGCTCATAGCAGGTGCGCTGATTGCCTTCTTTACCGCGAAAACGATTAAGGACCCTCTCTATCATCTGATCGAGGTGGCCCATAGCATCGGAGAATCCGGCGATCTCGATCAGACCATCGACATTCATCGCCAGGACGAAGTCGGCATCCTCGCTCAAAATTTCAATAAGATGATCACGCACCTCAAGGAAATGGCCGGCGTCTCCGCTGCCATCGCCGAGGGACAGCTCCACGTCAGCGTTCAGCCGCGCTCGAAACAAGACACCATGGCGCGTGCTTTCGCGCGCATGACGCAGGGCCTGCGCGATATCGTTCGCCAGGTCCGCGACAGCGCTTCGCAGGTTGCCAGCGGCGCCGGGCAAATGGCCAGCGCTTCCGACGAATCCGCCAAGGTCAGCGTGCAGGCCGCCTCCGCGATCGACGAAGTCACCAGCACCATGCACGAGATGAGCATCAACGTGCAGAACGTCGTGAAAAATACTCAGGTGCAAGCCTCCAGCGTCGCCGAGACCTCCGCTTCCATCGATCAGATGGTCACCTCCATCCAGCGCGTCGCGGACACCGCCAAGCTTCTGGTCGATATCTCGCACCGCTCGCGCGAGGAAGTCCAAACCGGCATCGGCACCATGTCCAAGGCCACCGCCGGACTCAATCGCACCAGCCACGCCATTCAGTCTTCGGCTGAGATCATTGACGTTCTCGGCCGCCGCGCCGACGACATCGGCAAGATCATCGAGGTAATCGACGATCTCGCCGAACAGACCAACCTGCTCGCTCTCAACGCGGCCATCGAAGCTGCGCGCGCCGGAGAACACGGCTTGGGCTTCGCCGTCGTCGCTGAAGAAGTCCGCAAACTGGCCGAGAAATCCACGCAATCCACCAAGGAAATCTCCGAGCTTATCGAGGGCATTCAGAAGGAAGCTCGCGAAGCCGTCGAAAATATGGAAAAGAGCACCACCATGGTCCAGGAAGGCCTGGTGCTCAACAAGGACCTCAGCACGGCGCTCGAGAAAATTTCCGACGTCGTTTCCGAAGTCTACAAGTTCTCCCAGGAAATCGGCGCCGCCACCATGGAGCAATCCAGCGGCTCGACTCAGATCGGCAAAGCCACCAATCGCCTTACCGAAATCACCCAGGAAATCAATTCCTCGGTCGAGGAGCAAGCTTCCGGAGCGCAAGCCGTGGTTCGCGCCATGGAAAAAATGCGCGAACTCGTTCAGCAGTCCACTTCAAGCTCCACCGAATTGGCCGCGGCGGCCGAGCAGATGTCCAAGCTCTCCCGTTCGCTGCTCGATTCGATGGACCGCTTCGTTCTCGACGACTCGTATGCCGAGGGACGCCGCGGCCAGGCGCGTCGTCCGGGCGGAGATTCCGGCCGCCATACCGACGCGGCCGAATATGCCGAGTTGGTCCGGTCCTGAGGCGCGTGGAGCACTGATGGAAAAGGATCTTCAGATCGTCGGATTCCGGGTGGGACGCGAAACGTTCGGACTGCCTATTTCGCTGGTTCGCGAGATCGTCCGCGTTCCCGAGATCACCGCCGTGCCCAACGCGCCCGATTACATCGAGGGCGTGATCAATCTTCGCGGCCGCATCATTCCGGTAGTGGACCTTCGCAAGCGTTTCGGCGAAAAAGCCACCGCGCCCAGCAAGAAAAATCGCATCATCGTCGTCGAGTTCGATAATCGCGCCATCGGCTTGATGGTCCATTCCGCTTCCGAAGTCTTGCGCCTGCCGCCCTCGGAAATTGCCGCTCCCCACCACGTCTTTCAGGAGGGCGAGCTCGATTACATCACCGGCGTCGGAAAGCTCAATGGCCGGCTGGTGATCCTGCTCGACCTGCAGCGCATTTTGCAACGCGGCGAGATTCATCGTTTGCAGCAAGTGGCCGACGAAGTTTCAGCGGTGCCGGTCGGCGCGGCGGCGAGAGATCTCTAATTTCAGTTCCCGAAGAAACTTACGAGGCTTGAATGTCCACATTGACGACGCAGGTCCCGCTCACCGAAGCCGAATTGAAACTCTTGCAGACCCTCGTCTATCAGGAATGCGGCATGTATTTCGACGAGCGCCGCACTCATTTCCTTCGCGACCGCCTGCAACGCCGGTTGAAAGCCTGCCAGATGGATTCGTTCTACGGTTACTACCGCCTGCTCACCAGCCACGGCGGCAAGCAGGAGCTGACCGCGCTGCTCGAAAATCTCACGGTCAATGAAACTAGCTTCTTTCGCATCCGTCCGCAGCTCGAGCTCTTCCAGAAATTCGTCCTCGAAGAACTTCTCAAGCGCAAACAGGAGCGCCGCGACTGGTCGCTCCGAATCTGGAGCGCCGGCTGCTCCACGGGCCAGGAGCCTTACACTCTCGCAATTCTCATCTGCGACGCGCTAGCCTACTACTACCTGCGCAATCCCCTGCCCTTCGAGATGCCCACGCCAAAACCCCTGATTCCGCCGCCGTGGAAAGTTGAAATCATCGCTTCCGACATCAATTACTCCGCGCTGCTCACCGCGCAGCAGGGTATCTACACCGAATCACAAATGGAAACCGTGGACTACACCTGCCGCCTGCGCTATTTCGACAAAGTCGGCGACAAGTATGCCGTCAAGCCCACCTTGAAGAGCCTGGTCCAATTCGACTTCCACAATCTGAAGACCGAGTATCTGCCGCAGCGCAACGACGCCATTTTCTGCCGCAACGTGATGATCTATTTCGATGAGGCCGAGCAAAAGCGCCTCATTGAAAAATTTCATCGCTGCCTGAATCCGGAGGGCTACCTCTTCGTCGGCCATGCCGAGAGCCTTTTCGGGCTGACCACTAAGTACCACATGATTCATCAGAACAACGCTACCGTCTACCAGCGCGTGGAGGGCGTGCAGTGAATTTTTCGTCCGACGATCGCGGCGCAGAGCTTCGCGAGCTGTTCTTCGAAAGCTCCGAGGAAATCCTCCAGGCCATGAACGAGGCCGGGTTGGCGCTCGAGGCTCGTCCCAACGATAAGGAAAGTCTTCGCAACGTTCGCCGCGCCGTGCATACCTTGAAAGGCGATTCCGCCGCGTGCGGATTCCGCGAGTTGAGCGAACTGGCCCACGAACTGGAAGACGTTCTCACCGCGGACATGGCCAAGCAGCATGCCGCGCTGCTTCCCGACGTAGTGCTGGCCGCCGCCGATACTTTTCACGACATGCTGGCCGCCTATCGCAATCGTCTCCAGCCGCCCGCTGGAAGTGCCCTGCGCGAACACATCGAGCGCCTGCTGCGCAAGCCCGAGCCGCAGCCCGCTAAAAAATCCACGCGCGAAGCCACCTTTGCCTGGACGGAATATCAGCGCCTGACTATTGCCGAGGCTTTTCGTCGCGGCGATTCCGTCCATCAACTCGCGATTCATCTCGATCCCGATTCGCTGTTGCCAGCCGTGGCTTTTGAACTGGTCCGCAAAGCCCTGGAGGCGGCCGGCGCCATCCTGGCGTTGCGCCCGGAGACTGGCGCGTCGCTCGAAATCGGAGGCTTGATCGAGGTCGCTCTCGCAAGCAAGAAATCGGCGGACTGGATTCGCAAGCGGTGCCACGTGCCGTCGGTCGTCGCAAAAATTTCCGTCGCCAAACTCGCCCCCCCGGAATCCGCGCCCCGCGATCTGCTCGAAATCCTTCTCGAATCCGAAGCCGCCGCTGTCGCGGCGGGTGTGGGCGGTGCTGCCGTGCCCGAGCCCTCCGAGGACGACCCCGATTCCGCGGCCCACGCCGCGCCCGGCTCGCTCGCGCAAGTCGCCGAAAATACTCTGCGCGTGGACGCTGGGCGCATTGACATCGTGATGAATCTGGTCGGCGAGCTGATTATCGGCAAATCCATGCTGCATCGCACCATCGCCGAGTTTGAGCAGCGCCACGGCAAGGACCCTCTCCGCGGAAAGCTTTCCGATGCGCTCGCGTTTCAGTCTCGCGTCCTGGGCGAACTGCAGAAGTCCGTGATGAAAATCCGCATGGTCCCTGTCGAGCAGCTTTTTCGCCGCTTTCCCCGCGTGGTCCGCGACGTCGCGAAAATGCGCAATAAAGACATCGTCCTCGAACTCGCCGGACAGAGCACCGATCTCGATAAAGGCATTCTCGACGCTCTCGCAGAGCCGCTCGCTCATCTGGTGCGCAACGCCGCCGACCACGGCATTGAATCCGCCGCCGAACGCGAAGCCGCCGGGAAGCCGGCTCGAGGCACCGTCCGCCTCAACGCCTATCACGAGGGAGATCAAGTCGTCATCGAAGTTTCCGACGATGGCCACGGCCTCGACCGCGAGAAAATCGTGCGTCGTGCCATCGAGCGCGGCATCCTGACCTCGGCGGAAGCCGCGCGCCTCAACGAGGCCGAAGCCTTTCAGTTGATCTTTGCCCCAGGTCTCAGCACCGCCGATGAAGTCACCGAAATTTCCGGACGTGGTGTGGGTCTCGACGTCGTCAAGGCCTCGCTCGACAATCTCAAAGGCACCGTCGAGATCGAAAGCGAGCCGGGCAGTGGCGCCACTTTCCGCCTCATGATGCCTCTCACTCTAGCCAGCATTCAGGCGCTGCTCTTCCGCGTGGGCGGCAGGCTGTACGCGGTGCCGCTCGCCTCGGTCGTGGAAATCACTCGCATCAACGTGGAAGAAGTTCACCGCGTCGAAACGCACGAAGTTTTTCAATTGCGTGATCAGGTGCTGCCGCTGGTTCGACTGGACAATCTCGCCCGCCATACCCCAAGCGAACCGTCTCGCCGCCTGTTCGTGGTCATCATCGGCGCCGGCAGTCGCAAATTCGGCCTCGCCGTGGATAGTCTGATGGGCGAGGAAGAGTTGGTAATCAAAGCCCTCGAAGATCGCCTGGTCTCTTCGCCGCTGGTCAGCGGCGCTTCGATTCTCGGCGATGGCACGGTCGTCTTGATTCTCAACGTGCCCGCGGTCGTATCGCATCTTTCTCGCATCCCCGCAGTGGGAGCCACGGCATGAGCGAAAAGATTCGCGTTCTCGTGGTGGATGATTCCGCGCTGATGCGCAAACTCATCCCTCAGGTGCTGCAACGCGATCCTTCGATCGAAGTGGTCGGCACCGCCATGGATGGCTCGCTGGGCCTCAAAAAAATTGCCGAGCTGCACCCGCACGTGGTCACCCTCGATCTGGAAATGCCGCGCATGGACGGCATCGAGATGCTGCGCCAGATCACTCGTAAACACCACGTCCCGGTGATTGTCTTCAGCGCCTACTCCGAGGAAAGCGCCGCCGTCACGCTGAAAGCTCTCTCCCTGGGCGCTTTCGATTTCGTCACCAAGCCGCAGGACGCCGCCTCCGGCCGCATCGAGCAGATTGCCGCCGAGCTGGCGGTCAAAATAAAAGTAGCGGCCGCCTCCGGCGCGCCGAAAATGATCATCACCGCGCCGCCGCATCGCCGCAAGGATCGCCGCCGCACCACGCTGCCGCATTCGCCGTCGCGCATCGTGGCCATCGGCACGTCCACCGGCGGACCCAACGCGCTGCAATACCTTTTTTCGCAGCTTCCCAGCGATTTCCCGGGCGCCATCCTCGTCGTGCAGCACATGCCCGAGGGATTCACGGAAATGTTCGCGCAGCGCCTCGATGAATCGTCGTCCATCGAGGTCAAGGAAGCCCAATCGGGCGATCTGCTCATCGCCGGACGTGCGCTGGTTTGTCCCGGCAATCGCCACATGAAGGTTCGCCGCATGTCTCACGGCGATATCGCCGTGCTGGTGGACCAGCCGCGTGTCAACGGGCATCGCCCTTCCGTTGACGTCCTCTTTCAGTCCGTCGCTCAGGAATTCGGTCCGCAATCCGTTGCCGTGCTCATGACCGGCATGGGCGACGACGGCGCTGCCGGCCTGGGCAGCGTCCAGTCCGCCGGCGGCTCCACGATCGCCCAAAGCGTCGATACCTGCGTCGTGGACAGCATGCCCCGCGCCGCTATCGAGCGCGGCTTCGCGTCTCGCGTGGTCTCGCTTTCAAATATCGCCAGCGTTCTGCAATCGAAATGCGCGCCGGAGAATTCTTCGGCGCAGCCGGCCGCAACAACCCAGCCCGCCGAAGGGGCTGCCGGCGAAGAAGTTCTTCGAAGGAGAGGGTCATGAAACAGTTCGAAGCATTGACGCGTAAGAAGGACAATCAGCCCGTCCGCTACCTCGTCGTAGACGATTCCGTCTTCGCTCGCAAGAGTCTCGCGAAGATGATCGAAACGTTTGGCGGCCAGGTTGCCGGTGAGGCCGGCGATGGACTCACCGCCATCACCGAATATGCCCGCACCCAGCCCGACATCGTGCTCATGGACATCACCATGCCGCAGATGGAGGGCATCGAGGCGGTCGACCGCATCGTGCAGGAGCATGCCGACGCTCGCATCGTCATGGTCTCTTCCGTCGGCTACCAGGACAATATTCTGGCCGCGCTCCAAAAAGGCGCTCGCCATTTCGTTCAGAAGCCGGTGAAGCCCGACGCGCTGTACGAAATCATCCGTTACGTGCTCAATGACGACGGCGTGACCGCCACGGTCGGCGCCGGGGAGAAGTCCCGATGAGAATGGATCTGATCCAGCCGTTCATTGGCTCGCTCGATGCCGTGCTCGCCGAAATGATGAAGGCGCCCGCGAAAATCGTGGACCTCACCATGGAAGAGTCCGGCTACCGCCGTAAAGGCCTCGCCGCTTCGGTCGCCTTCCGCGGCCAGGTCGAGGGGCGCGTCATTCTCGATATGGACCCTTCCGCCGCCGCTCAGGTCGCCAGCTATCTTTCCGGCGGCGACGTTGATCCCGACGAGTCCATCGTGCCCGAGACGGTCTCCGAACTCGCCAACATGGTGATCGGCAACGCGGTGACGCAGCTCAACGACGGCGGATTTCAGTTCAAAGTCTTCCCGCCTGAAATTCTTACCGCCGAGCAGGTCGACGCTGCCGGGCACGATTCCGAAGCGACCATCCTTTGTTTCGAGACTCCCAACGGCAACGTTCATCTCAATATTTCCATGCAATACCACACTCGCCGGCAGCGCGAGCGCGCTCCCGCCGTGGCCTGAAGATGTTGCGCAATTGATTTTGCGGCGACCTTGACCCGCGAACGAGCGTGGCGAACAGCCTTGAAGAAGTTTGATGACCTGAAAAAGCGTTTGCGCCGCTGCCGCGAGCGCTAGTGCGACCGGGGCCCGACTCTCCGGTATTCGGTTCCGTGACGGAAAAGTCCCGCCTTGGGTATCTCTTCCGAATACACGATGCGCGCCGGCAGAAATATATTCGCCGCGTTGGGCGCGTACGGCACAGCCACCTGAATCGCGGCATCCGTGTCGTAGTGCCGCTTGCTGCGGAAACACATCCCGATCGGCGAGATGTCTTCGCACACCGCCAGTTCGTCGTCCACTCCCGCTTGCCGCACGCAGGCTGTCAGCCGCGTTCTCACTCGTAGCCGCTGCCGCTCGCGCTGCTCCCCGCTTTCGGGTAGCACGTCCGGGCCTTCGCTGAGACGCCGCCGGCCGGCGCGCGCCGCGATTTTCTTCTCATCTTCATGCGGCGCTTGCGTCCAGATGCTCGGCACTCCGCAGGTCTTGCAATGCCGCGCGATCCCCCGGTTGCTCTCGAAGCCGCGCAGCTCCAGCTCGTTCAGATACGCCACTTCGCGCATCCCGCAATAGGTGCATTCCAGTAGCATGCGCGCCACAGCCTCTTCGGATTCCGCCACCGGCGGAAATTCAATTCCCCAGATATCGGCCGTGGAATCGATGATCTCGATGCCGTAAAGAAATCCATCCTTCTCGCGCCCAAACTGCCCCACCACCCGAGCCATTCCCTGGCGGTGCGCCTCGGCCGCCGCTTGCCGCTTCACCTGGACGTGCTGATCGGCCTTCAGCTCCCGCTCCAGCACGATCACCGCGCCTCCGCGATTGATCAGCAGTGTCCGGGCCGGCTCCTTGAATTCGCGCCCCTGACTATCCGCTCCGGAAACCTCCAGCAGCAATGTCAGCGAAACGCGATCGCTACGCCGCAGTGACGGCGATGCCATGCAGCCTCCTCGAGCTCAGGATAACCCGCCCGCCAAGATAGCATATTGACCCAGGCCGGCGCTTTCCGCGGCGAAACGTGTTCCCGAATCCCCAACTTTCCTGCTTCGGGCTGGGCTAATATCGTTTACCCGTATATGAATCTCCGCCCCGTCATCCATTGGCTTGAACCCGCCTGCGTCCGGAGACCGGCTCTTGCCCGTCGAGCGGTGCCGCTCCTGTTTCGCGCCGTCGCGATACTTTGCGTGGCCGCGCTGGCGCTGGCCTTGCCAGCCACAGCGCAGTCAGTCCGCGTCGAAGGCGTGGTCCTCGATTCCAGCGGAGCCTCTGTCCCCGGCGCGCGTGTCGAACTTCGCGTGGGCTCCGCCTATTCGGCAGTCACCATCACGGATACGGCCGGAAATTTCATCTTCACGAATCTCACCGCCGCAATGGTTCGCGACGACGCTTTCGCCGACTCGGGTTCGCTGACGGTAATCGCCACTGGTTTCGCGCGCGTCGAGCGCACCTGGAAAGGCGCAGACCGCGCTTCATCTCATTTCAACATCACCCTCGCGCCATCCTCATCCGCCGAGCAAGTAATCGTCACCGCCGCACGCACCGCCACCGATATAAATGACGCGCCCTCCGGCGACGTTCAGCTCTCCCACGACGATCTCCAAGCCACTCCCGCGCTCCAGCTCGATGACCAGCTTCGCCAGATTCCCGGCTTCAGCCTGTATCGCCGCTCCAGCAGCCGCACGGCCAATCCCACCACGCAGGGCGTTTCACTTCGCGGCCTTGGCGCCAACGGAGCCAGCCGCGCGCTGGTGCTCGAAGACGGCGTGCCCATCAACGATCCTTTCGGTGGCTGGGTCTATTGGGATCGCATTCCCGACACTTCCATCGCCAGCATCGAAGTTGTGCAAGAAGGCGCCTCCAGCCTTTACGGCAGCGACGCGCTCGGCGGAGTGGTGCAAATTCTCACGCGCCCTGCTTCTCAGGGCGGCGTCTCGCTCGAAACTTCCTACGGCAATCAAGACTCTCCCGAACTCTCGCTCTGGGCCGGCGGCAAATCGCACGGTTGGGAATCGTCCTTCGCCGGCCAGGTGTTGCACACCGATGGCTACATTCTCGTCCCGGCGGCCGATCGCGGGAGCGTGGACACCAAGGCTGGCGTCTCCGACGGCACGGCCGATCTCACTATCGGCCGCACTTTTGGCGCGCATAACGACGTCTTCGCGCGCGGATGGTATCTCGATGAGTCTCGCAACAATGGCACACCGATACAGACCAACAGCACGCGCCTGGCCGGAGGCTCGCTCGGCGCGGATCTGCAATCCGCATCGTTCGGCTCTCTCGCGCTGCGCTTTTTCGGCAATGCGGAAACCTATCACCAGAATTTTTCGTCCGTCGCGGCAGACCGCAATAGCGAAACGCTCACCGACACGCAGGCCGTTCCAGCGCAGGGCGTCGGCGGTTCCGCTCTCTGGTCGCGCGCTCTCGGCAAGCGCCAGACGCTGGTCGCTGGATTCGACACTCATGAAGAACTCGGCTTCACCCATGAAATAAAGGGCGCCCTTGCCGATCCCACCAGCCAGCTTTCCGCCGGTGGCAGGCAGCGCACCGTCGGCATTTTCGGCGAAGATCTCATCCAGCTCGCTCCGAAATGGCTGCTCACCGCTAGCGCGCGCTTCGATGATTGGCGCAATTTCGACGCCTCCAACCTCAACATCGTCTTACCCACTCCGCCCGGCGCCGTTACGCTCACTCCGTATCCCGATCGCAGCTACAACGCCTTCAGCCCGCGCCTCGGTCTTGTGCATCAGGTGAATTCTCATTTGAACTTGTCGGCCTCGGCTTATCGCGCGTTTCGCGCGCCCTCGCTTAATGAGCTGTACCGCTCGTTCCGTCAAGGGAACGTGCTCACCGTTGCGAACCCCAATCTTACCGCTGAGCGCTTGACCGGCGGCGAAGCTGGTGCCGCGCTCAACGGCTGGAATCGCCGCATCGAACTCCGCGGCACTTTCTTCTACAACCAAATTGTCGATCCGGTCGCCAATGTGACGCAGTCGACTACGCCCGCGCTGATCACCCGCATGCGCGAAAACCTCGGCCGCACCACGGCGCCAGGATTCGAGATCGGCGCCGTCGCCCGCGTCACCGGCGGCTTTCAACTTTCCGGCGGCTACCAATATGTGGACACCACCGTATCCAGCGCTCCGGGCAATCTCCCGCTCGTCGGCTTGTGGATCGCGCAGGTGCCGCACAGCGTGCTCACCTTTCAAGCGCGCTACAGTCGCCCGTCGTTCCTGAATTTTTCCGTGGAAGGCCGCATGGTGGGAAAACAGTTCGACGACGATCAGAATCAATTTCCGCTGGGACGCTTCTTCGTCCTCGACGCCACCGCCTCGCGCTCGCTGGCCCGCGGCGTGCAAGCGTTCGCCGCTGTCGAAAATCTTCTCAATGAAAGTTACGCTACCGCGGCCACGCCCATTCCGCAGCTCGGCTTGCCCATCGCGGCGCGCTTCGGCGTGCGTATCGATTGGCCGCAGCGATAGAACAGCGCAATTCCGGCGAGCTAGATGGAAAGTCAGGCCACCAGCCGTGCCCGGACCAGGTCAGCTCTTCTTCTTGAACGTCCGCACATAAGTCACCAGCGATTTGATCTGCGCCGGCGTCAAATTGCCTTTGTTAGCCGGCATCTTCTTCTTGCCGTTCGTGATTACTTCGGTCAATTGCGCGTTCGTCAGTTTCTGCACATCGTCGGACCGCAAGTTGGCCACGCCCAACGCCCGGCCAACGTCCGATCCCGTTCCGTCTTCACCATGGCACATCGCGCATTTGTTGCGAAAAAGTGTCGCCGCGTCTTGCGCTTGCGCAGCTCCGGCGGCCAGACCCAACCCTCCTGCCAAAAAAACCACGGAAAAGACAACCCGATGCCATCCCCGATTCATCATGAATCCTCCCACACTCCTGCAACCTTACCACAGCTCCTCTTCGCCTGGCCCGCTCCGGTCCGCGACATTTTTACTTCCGCTCTGCCGGCGTTGGCGATCCTCGGCCTCGCTGTTACAATGTCGGTTTCTCGCTGCTCACATTTTCTTACCAGAGGCCCTCATGGCGGACATCCATCCCTTTCGCGCGTTTCGTTTCGATACTCAGAAAGTTTCGCTGGCCGACGTCCTCACTCAACCCTACGACAAAATTACTGCTGCCATGCAGGAGCGCTACTACGCGGCCAGCCCTTTCAACTTGATCCCCGTCGAAAAAGGAAAATCTCTCCCCGGCGACACGCCGCAAAACAACGTCTACACCCGTGCCGCGCAAAAGGTGGAGGAGTGGATCGCCGCGAAAGTTCTCGTCCAGGACGCCGCGCCCGCCGTGTACGTCTACTCCCAGGAATATCTCGTGCCCGGCAGCCACACCCGCCTCACGCGCATTGGCTTCATCGCGCTCGGCCGCATCGAGGATTTCGATGCTCACGTCGTCTTTCGCCACGAGCGCACTCTCTCCGCTCCCAAAGCCGATCGCATCGAACTGCTCCGCCATACTCGCCTGCAGACCGGCCAGCTTTTCATGCTCTACGAAGATCCGGTTCACAAAATTGATACATGGATCGAGCAGATTTCCCGCATCCCCGCGCCCAACGAACTCGTCGACGAGTACGGCGTCACGCACCGTCTCTGGCCCATGAACGATCCCGCCTTCATCGGCCGCATCCAAAAAGACATGACCCACAAGAAACTCGTCATCGCCGACGGCCATCATCGCTACGAGACCGCGCTTGCCCTGCGCGATGAAGCTCGCGCGAGCGGAGGCTCTCCCGATCCGCTGGCCGCTTCTGAATTCGCGATGATGACTTTCGTCAACACCCATTCCAAGGGCCTCACCATTCTTCCCACCCACCGCCTGATTCAGAATCTCGCGAATTTCGATTTCGCTAGATTCCGCGATGCCATCTCGCCCTACTTCGATTGGTACGCCTATCCCTTTGCAGCCGCTGACGACCGCGCCGCGAGCTTCGCGGAATTTCACCGCGATCTCGAAACCGACCGCCACGGTCGCCGCGCCATCGGCGTCTATGCCGGTGGCGGCGCCTTCTATCTCTTCGCGCTTCGCCGCGACGCCGATCTCGAGCTGCTCCTGCCCAAGGTTTCCGAGGCCCAGCGCGGACTCGACGTCGTCCTGCTGCATCGCCTGATCCTCGAGAAGGGTCTCGGCATCACGCCCGAAGCCGTCGCGGCGGAAAAGAGCCTGGCCTACGAACGCGAAATGGATGCGGCCATCGCTTCGGTGGACGAAGGTAAATCCCAGATCGCTTTTCTTCTCCAGCCCGTCCGCATCAAGCAAGTGATGGAAATCGCCCTCGGCGGCGACGTCCTGCCGCAAAAATCCACGGACTTCTACCCCAAGCTCATGAGCGGCATCGCCAACTTCCGCACCGCGGGCCGTATCGGCTGACCGCTTCGCGGCGCACCTCTGGCTTCCCGGGCATGAATCCTCGGGCGGCGCCAGTTCGTTTTGTCTTGGGATCGTGCGGATTGCGCGGCCCGGCGTCACCGCCAGACCGCGCTTCCAACAACTTCCGTGCGGTTTACTTGCTGAAGCTTTGAATGGCCGCGGCTTCGTTCTCGTACGTGTCGAACACCGTCATCAGCTTGGTCACCTGCAGCACTTCCTGGAATTTCGATCCCAGGTTCGCCAGCTTCAGGGTCGCTCCCTGCGCTCGCGCGCTATGGAAAGTGGCCACCAGAGTTCCCAACCCCGCGCTGTCGATGTAGCTCACCTGCGACAGGTTTAGCACGATCTTCTTTTTTCCAGCCGCCAGCAGGCTCTTCACCTTCTCGCGGAATGCGTTGCTTTCTTCTCCCAGTACGATCCGGCCCTCGATCTCGAGCACGGACACGCCGTCAATCTCCCGCTCCGTAATCC
>JBAVQT010000627.1:0-2738 GCA_049694295.1 Candidatus Acidiferrales bacterium | reverse complement strand
CTGCCGGAGCGCTATGCGCCACCGCGGTCGCTGCCCAGCCGCTGAAGCGGATGCCAGCGAGCGCGCCGAGCGCGAGCGCGAGGAGCGCGGCGCGCAACCCTGGGAGAGCCATGCTCCGATCGTTCTGCCGGGAAGAAAACCGCATGCCGGGCCGCCTTTCGAAAATCGCTTGGAGTTTATTTAGCGCGTCTGCTATATAGCTGTACCACACCCGCGGCGGCGTGCAAAGCACCGCAGCTAATCGCGGATGGTGTGGCGACCGGAGAGGCTGCGTTTCATGAATTTCACGCTGCTCGATTGGACGGCAATTCTCGGCTACCTCGCCATCACTCTTCTCCTCGGACTGTATTTTCGCCGCCGCTCGGGAACCTCCACGGAAGATTATTTCGTTTCCGGCAGAGATGTTCCCTGGTGGCTCGCGGGAACTTCCATGGTGGCCACCACATTCGCCGCGGACACCCCGCTGCTGGTGGCGGGATTGGTCTACACGCAAGGAGTGGCGGGCAACTGGATCTGGTGGGCGTTCTTGCCCTCGGGAATGATGACGGTCTTTTTGTTCGCTCGCCTCTGGCGGCGGTCCGGGCTGATGACCGACGTGCAATTCGCGGAGATGCGCTACGCGGGAAAGCCCGCTGCGTTCCTGCGCGGCTTCCGCGCCATTTATCTTGGCCTGATGATGAACTGCCTGATCCTGGGTTGGGTCACCAAGGCGATGATCAACATCGTGGGCACCACGCTGGGCCCGACGATGGAACATTGGCGCTTGCTCACCTGGGCTTCCGGAACGTTGACTTCGATCTTCGGTCCTGTCTTCACTGGCACCGACGGCCGTGCGCTGATTATCTGCATTTTTTTTCTGATTCCGTTCACTGGAATTTATGTTTCGCTCGGCGGGTTGTGGGGCGTGCTGTGGACCGACCTTTTCCAATTCGTGCTGAAGATGGGAATCGTGATCGTCGTCGCATATTACGGCGTGAAGGCCGCCGGCGGGATGAGCACGATGATCGGGAAGATCGAAGCGATGCGCGCGATCAACGGCGGATCGGATCCGCTGGCCTTTCTTCCGGATTTTTCGCGCGGCTTTGCCACCGAAGCGCTGTGGACTCTGCCGGTAATCACATTTGTCGTATACCTCGGCCTGCAATGGTGGGCGTTCTGGTATCCGGGTGCGGAGCCCGGCGGCGGCGGGTATGTGGCGCAGCGCATTTTCAGCGCGCGTGATGAGCGCCAAGGCCTGCTGTCGGTGCTGTGGTTCAACATCGCCCACTACGCGCTGCGGCCGTGGCCGTGGATTTTCACAGCGCTCGCCGCCCTGGTCCTCTATCCGGGACTCGCTCATCCCGAGACGAGCTATATGCTGATCGTCAACGAGCACGTGCCGCACGCGCTGCGCGGAATCATTCTGGCGGGATTCCTGGCTGCGTTCATGTCCACGATCGCGACCCAGCTCAACTGGGGCTCGTCGTATCTGGTCGAGGATTTCTACCGGCGGTTCATCAAGCGCCACGCCACCGAAGGCCACTATGTTCGTGTATCGCAGGTTGTCACCATTTTGCTGGTGATCGCCACCGGCTACGTCTCCGGCCAACTCGCTTCGATCCGTTCAGGCTGGCAAGTGGTGCTGCAGGTGGGCGCGGGGACGGGAAGCGTCTACTTGCTGCGGTGGTATTGGTGGCGCATCAATGCGTGGAGCGAAATCTCGGCCATGACGGCGGCGCTGGTGTCCACGATTGCGATGAACTCCGAGACGCTATCTCGGGCGCTGTATCACCGCGCGCAATTCTTTTCCGGATCGAGCAGCGTGATTTTTGCGAAGACCGCGATGGTGACTACGGCGACGACGACAGTCGTGTGGGTGATCGTCACTCTGGCAACGCAACCGGAGCCGGACGGCATCCTGCTTTCTTTCTATCGAAAGGTGCGCCCCCAGGTGACCGGATGGCGGAGAATTGCCGCGCTGGCGCCCGAGATCGCGCGGACCAACGACCTGGGCCGCAATCTCTGGTGCTGGGTGCTCGGCTGCATCATGGTGTACAGTGCGCTCTTCGGATTCGGGAAACTTCTGCTCTACCACTGGACATCAGGCACGGTTTTGATGGTGCTGGCGATCGTCTCTGCCTGGCGGATGTCGCGCGAATTGAATAAAGGATTCGCGGCCGACGCTTGAGAAGCTACGCGGCGGCAGCCCGCAAAGAAGCGCTTGGCGCATCCGATCGAGCGAATGCCGTGGCTCGGAGTTACGCTCTTCGAGATCATGCGTAGCATTTTTCCTGAGGAAACTCACCACAATGGGACGTAAAGCCGGCCACACGGTTCTGGGCGTTGATATTGGCGGGACAAAAGTCGCCGCCGGAATCATCAACTCTGCCGGCAAAATCCTTCACCGTGAACGGACGCGCATGGTGGCGCGCGGCACTGCCGAGGAGGGGCTTGCGGCGGTGTTCGAAGCGATTGACGCTGCGCTGCGCGCGCGCGCCGCGCGAAATGTGAGAGCGATTGGAGTGAGCGTGCCGGGCTGGGTGGATGCCGCGAAAGGCTCGGTCACCGCTGCGACGAACCTGCCCTGCTGGCGAAATTTTCCCCTGGCCGCAAAGATTAAGAGCAAGTACCGCCTGCCTGTGCGCATCGCCAATGACGCGAATGCGGCGGCGCTGGCCGAAGCCACCTGGGGCGCCGGCTCCGGATACGCCACTGTTTTCTACGCCACGCTGGGCACGGGTGTCGGCACTGGAATCGTG
>JBAVQT010000626.1:0-2854 GCA_049694295.1 Candidatus Acidiferrales bacterium | reverse complement strand
ACCATACCGGCGCCCGCGCCTCCGGATGCCGGGCTGTCGCTGAGCGGCCAGTATCCGATGGTGAAATACTCCGTGGATTGGATTTCCTCGAAGACCATGCGAGCGGCGCTCGCCCAGCGCGATGTACTGCACGCGGGGAAGTCGCCGGCCGAGGCCGAAAAGTACGTGGATCAGCCCCAATCGGACTACGTGATCGTGATTGAGGGGACGGACATGAGCCCCTTCCTTCGCGCCGACGAAAAGTTCTTTCAAGCTAACTCCTTTCTGCAGCTGAAGAAAGTCGGTCTCAAAGTGTCTCCCGAGCGTGTGGAGTTCCAGCACGATGCTTCGAGCAATGCCGTGCTCGCGGCGATCTTTTTTTTCGCCAAAAAATCTCCAGGCGGCTCGGACTTGATTCTTCCGAGCGAAAAGAGTATTGAATTCACCTGCAAACTGGGCAGCTCGATGTTGAAGGTGAATTTCGAGCCGCAGAAGATGGCAGCCCAGTCGGGTCCTGACTTTTAGGCCATTGACCCTCCACACGATCTCAGTCCTAAAAGGAGCGTTCACGATGCGATGTTGGCGATTGGCGGTGGCAGGCTTGTTTTGTCTTGCCTTGGCTTCACTTTCCAGCGCGCAGATGGGCATGCACGGCGGACCGCCAACATTGCAGGGCGTCTTCCGGCCCGTGGTCGGACAGGGCGCTCAATATAACGTGACGAGTTCAGACGGCAAGATCCGCTCGATGGAAATTGCCGTGGTGGGCAAGGAAAGCGTTGGGGGAGTAGATGCTTACTGGTTTGAAGTGGCGCTGGCGGGTGATGAGCGGATGCCCGGCGAGATGGTGATAAAGAGCCTGACCGCCGTTCAAAGCGGCGATACAACGGTCTCCCGGATGATCTTGCAGATGGCCGGACGTCCGCCCATGGAAATGCCGGCGCAGATGCTCGAGCGCAATCCACACAAACAGTCCGCGGATATTCGGCAATCGGCGGAGGATGTGGGCAGCGAGACTGTTACCGTGCCGGCGGGCACGTTTCAGTGCGAACACTACAAGATGAAAGACGGCTCCGGCGATACGTGGATCAGCGAGAAAGTCTCGCCCTGGGGGATGGTGAAGTACCAGGGCAAGGAGTCGTCGATGGTCTTGACCAAGAGCATTACCGATGCCCAGGACAAGATCACCGGCACTCCCGTGCCCTTCAATCCAATGGGTATGGCCGGACCGCCGAGACAGTAGTGCGGCGACGATTAGCCGCAGCGAGCACCGCTCCGGTAAAGCCGGAGCGCATCGAGACCAGGAGATCATTGAGCACATGACCCTTCCGCCAGACAAATTTCACCGCGCGCGAGTGACCGAACGAGTGGAAATCGCGCCGGATCTTTGGAAGTTGCGCCTGAATCCCGGCGGGGAATTCAATTTCGTGGCCGGGCAGTACGCGACCCTGGGAATGCCGGGAGGGGAGAAGCTGGTCGAGCGAGCCTATTCGATATGTTCGTCGCCCTACGAGGATGAACTCGAGGTTTTTCTGGAACTGGTTCCGGAAGGCGCTCTCACGCCGAAACTCTATCCGCTGGCTGTCGGCGACGAAGTGAGTCTGCGGCGTGTCGCGAAAGGCCGTTTCACGCTCGATTTTAAGAGCGGGCGCCGCAATCATCTGCTGCTCGCCACCGTGACCGGCGTGGCTCCCTACGTCTCCTACGTTCGAACCCTCTACAACGACTGGCAGGCAAATAAATTTCCCGCGGATATTCGTCTCTACGTGATCCATGCCGCCAGCCGCTCCTGGGAATTTGGCTATCGCGAAGAACTGGAGATGTTTGCCGCCAAGGTTCCCTGGCTGAAATACGTGCCTTGCATCAGCCGGCCCTGGGAAGACAGCGCCTGGCGAGGTGAGACCGGACGCGTCGAGGATTTGATTCGGAAGTACGCGGATGCGTGGGACCTGGCGCCGGCGGACACCACCGGATATCTGTGCGGACATCCTTCGATGGTGGAAAACGGCCTGGGCATTCTGGCGCGCCGCGGCTTCGACAAGAAGGCGCTGCAGAGTGAAGTCTACTGGGTGCCCGAGGGCGATTCATCGTCCTAACGAGCGCACGCCGGAGGCTGCTTGCGGCGCTCGTCAGGACGCGATTCCGCCGCCACTCAAGGGTGTGAGGTCGAATCGGCGGCGGCAAGCTGTTCAACGGTGCTGGAAATTGCGCGAATGGGCGCCGAGACGTGCACCGTGTCGTCTCCGTCCTCGACGTCCACCACCACCGACCCGCCGCTCTTCTTTACGGTCACGTGATCGCGCTCGTCTTTCACTTCCACCAGGATTACATCGTCGGAATCGCGCAGCGAACTGAGCGATGCGCGAATCACGGGCAACCAGGGCTGGATCTGCGCCGAAGCATCGCTCAATTTGGCTTTGGGCACGTAATGCACGGCTATGGGCGCGAGCAGCGCCGGAGCAACCACGAAGATGTGGTGCCGCTCCGGTTGCCGCTCCTGCACATCCACGGTGACCAGTCCTTCGCTGCAGAGCACTCCCGCGCCGGCCATGGTTACGCCCACCATGCCCAGCGCGATTTTTGCCATCCAGATCATGATTCACCTCGCTATCGTCCGCTGCGACCCGATGGATTGCTATTGCGTGCTGCGCGAGTCCACCCAGATGCGCACGTGCTGCGACGCGTCTTCCACGGTGACTAGGAGCGATTCGCCCGCGTCGTCGAGCGCGTGAATGGCCGCCGCGACGTCCAGTTCGTTGTCCTTGGCCGTTGAAAACAGCGCGTCCACGACCTTGAGAGGCACCGTGACATCCACCTGCTCGCCGCCTTTGTTCGGGTCGTGCACTTTCACCACGATGTTGCCGTTGGATTTCAGCAC
>JBAVQT010000625.1:0-6002 GCA_049694295.1 Candidatus Acidiferrales bacterium | reverse complement strand
CTCTCAAGCAGGCGCGCTACGCCGCCGACCCGCTCGGCCATTTCGCGCTGGCCGCGCAGGAGTACACGCATTTCACATCGCCCATCCGGCGTTATCCCGATCTGATCGTTCATCGCGCCCTGAAATGGGCGCTCGCAAATCCGGCGGCGCACGCTTCTTCTGCTGCTCCTGCAAGACACGCCGCTCAAGCTCACGGCAAGCCGGAGTCCACGGCCACTCTCGGTCCCTATCGCCGCGTAGAACTCGATGAAATCGCGTCGGAAAGCTCGGAAGCCGAGCGCCGCGCCGAAGCCGCCGAGCGTGAGCTGATGGAATGGAAGACCGCGCAATTCATGGAAGGCCACCTGGGCGAGGAGTACGACGCGCTGGTTATTTCCGTTCAGAAATTCGGCTTTTTCGTCGAACTCGTGGAAATTTTCGTCGAGGGGCTCGTCAGCATTGACCGCCTCGAGGAATTTACCGGCGCGCGCTGTTTCTATAACGAGCGCGAGCATTCCATTGTTGCCGAACCGCGCCGCGGCTCGCGAGGCGGGGGTTCGCGGTTGGCCTTTCACCTGGGCGATCGAGTGCGCGTCCGCGCCGAGCGCATCGACCCTTTCCGCCATCGTGTCGAGTTTTCGCCGGTCTAAGCGCGATAGTCCGAATCCGTGCGCGCGGTCCGCGCTCCGCAACTGCATTAATGCGCGAAATTGTTAATCTATTAGTATATTAAACCGTAGTACCATTGACCCGCTGGCACGCGATCTCCAGACTGGAAGATTATGGAGCGCTACGCATCCTTCATTGGCAAGCGCGTCGAGGCGCATTATCGCGCCGCCGATATACATCTCTCCGCGGTCGGCACCCTGGTCTCCGATACCGGGAAATCCATTTTCATTGAAGAGCGGTTTTCCCAGGGCGGCCGCGAAAAGACCATGCGCCTCGAAATTCCCTATGATTTCGTGATGAGCGTCGCTCACGCCAAGCCAGCCGGAGCGCCCGCAACTCCTAGCTTCGCCTCCCGTGTAATTCGCCGCTTTTGATCCTGCCGCAACGTCGCCCCTAGCTTGGGCGCGCTCCTTCAGGCATTTTTTTGCAATCGCGCCCGATTTTTGCCGCGCACTTCCCGCACCGCCCCGGTTATAGTGAATCGTAGTGCTTGGAGGGATCGATGAAGCCGGCCGTGGGTCTGATGGGTCTTGGTTTGATGGGCATTCCGATGGGCCAAAATCTGCTTAAGGCAGGTTTTCCTCTGACGGTGTGGAATCGGACGGCGGCCAAGGCCGTCGAGCTGGTGCAGCAGGGCGCGCGCCTGGCCGCCACTCCGCGCGAAGCCGCTGCTGCGTCAGATGTCCTCTTGATGATCGTCAGCGACCCGCCCGCGGTCGAGAAAATTCTCTGGGGCGCCGATGGCGCGCTCGAGGGGCTTCGTTCCGGCAGCACGCTGATTGATTCCAGCACCATCTCTCCTGATCTCGCGCGCCGCGAAGCCGTGGCCTGCGCTGAACGCGGCGCCGACTTTCTCGATGCGCCGGTCACCGGCGGCGATTGGGGCGCCAAGAAGGGCGAGCTCGTCTTCATGATTGGAGGCCGCGAAGAAGTGCTGGAGCGCGTCAAGCCGGTGCTCTCCGTGCTCGGCAAGAAATTTTTTCTCCTCGGACCCAACGGCGCCGGACAAACCGTAAAACTCGCCATGAACCTGCTGCTGGCTCTCGAAGTGAACGCTCTGGCTGAATCGCTGGCGCTCGCCGCCGCCGCCGGCGTCGCGGGAGAGCGTTTGATCGAGGTGATGCAATCGAGCATGGCCCGCGCCACGGTGCTCGATGTGAAGGCTCCGCTAATGCTCAAGCGGGAATTTCCGCCCAGCTTCCCACTGCGCCTGATGCACAAAGATATCCGGCTCGCGCTCGAATTGGCCCAGCAGCGGGGCGTCAGTCTGCCCGCCGGCTCCGCGGCCTACTCCACTTACAGCGCCGTGAAAGACTCATCGAAAGACGATCCCGACTACGCCGCGATCGCCCGCTTCTGGCCCGACAAAAAGTAAGCCTCTCCAAGAATATCTTACCTTTCTCAAAATGTAATATGTCTGAGGATATGGTATACTAGCCGTTGAAAGTGTCCCGGAGAGATTCTCAAATGAAAATCGAAATTTCCAGGGTTACCTCCAAAGGCCAGATCGTAATCCCTTCCAAGCTCCGAAAGCGTCTTGGAATCCGCGAGGGCACGCAAGTGGTTTTCGCCGAAGAAGAGTCGCGCCTGGTGCTTCAGCCTCTCACTAAGGACTATATCGCAAAGCTGCGAGGCCTACTGGCAGGTGCGCCCTCGCCACTCAAGACCATTCTCGAGGATCGCCGGAAAGAGAACAAGTGACCAGGCGCGTCGTGCTGGATGCCAGCGCGCTGGTGATTTTCTTTACCAACGCCGCCGGCGCCGCGAAAGTGGAGTCGCTCCTCACGGACGCTCTGGAAGGCAAGAGCCGGCTGTCAATGAGCGCAGTGAATTGGGGCGAAGTGTATTACGCGACTTGGCGAAATCAAGGGAAAGCGGTGGCGGACCGCGTGATCTCGGAGATCGCGCGCCTCCCCATCGAGATCGAAGCGGCCACGCTCGAAGCTACAAAAATGTCTGCCGAGATCAAAGCTACGTATCGGCTGCCTTATGCCGATGCCTTCGCGGCAAGCTTGGCGAAGCGCGAAAACGCCCAGTTGCTGACCGCCGATTCCGACTTCTCGGTCTTAAAGGGCGTGATCGCCATTCAGTTTATCTAGATGCCGGAGAAGAAACTCAGCGGCAAATCCCGCCCGGTCGCCAGTCCAGCGTTAGCCGCCACGATCGCTGGAATCGCGTTGACCACCACGGCCGCCGTAGCGATATCGCCGTGCGTCCCGCCGGGAATCGTCAGCGACAGATTGGGCTCGCCCACCAGCTCGATCGTGTCAGCCGGCTCTTTCGCGCCAACGTACATTTTCAATTCCATGAAGATTTTCTCTTCGCCGCGGAATATTCCACGCGCCACCTGGTGAACTCCGGCCACCTGCCCGGCGGCTACCTCCAGGAATTCCGTCTTCACCCTTTCGCTCGCGACCACCGGTTCGATCGTTTCCGTAATTTCATCCAGCGCGAATCCCAGTCCGTCCGCCACCATGGCCACCGATTCCGGCAGACCGTGGTGCTTAATGTTGCCCGCGGCCACCTCGCGGCGGAATTCATCCGGCGTCATTCCCGCGCCGATCTTTTTTTGCAGCGGCAGGCGCCGCTTTGAAGCATCCACCACGCGCACGGCCTTCGCGCGATCCACGCGCTGCGATACCGCCGAAAGCGTCAGCACCAACTTATCCATCACGAATCCGGGATTCACGCCCGTGCCTACCAGCGCCACGCCCTCTTCCTTCGCGGCCATATCCAGTTTTCTTGCCAGGTCGGGATGCTTGCGCCATGGATACGCCAGCTCCTCGCACGTGGACACCACGCAACAGCCCGCGCTCACGCACGCCAGCAGTTGCTCCATCACGCTTGCCAGATATGAGCCCGTCGAATGCACCACCACATCCACCGGCTTGCGCAGCACCGATTCGGCGTCCGGCGAAATCACCACTCCCCACGGCGCGTCCGCCGCTCCCACCAGATCCCCCAGGTCGCGCCCGGCCTTCGCGGGATCCCGGTCAATCGCTCCAATGATCTCCAGCGACTGCTTCTGCCGCATCAGCCGCGCAATGGATGCTCCGATCGGCCCAACGCCGAATTGCACCACCCGAATTTTCCGATTCACTCTTCCGCTCACCGTGACTTCCCCCAATTGCACCGTTATGTCTAGGCGCGCAAACTCGCGCGAAAATCTTACCTGAAAAACGTCTCGCATCGTCCCCAAAGAATGTTCCGCGGAAAGTTGTCAGATGGCAGGCGGTCAAAATCAGCGGTTAGTGGGAGGCCAAACTTGCGGGCAGGCGCCGGCGCAAGCCGCGCGAAAAAAATACCGGACGCGAAAGAATTAAAATCGTGAACGCGTCACGCGCACGAAATCGCGCAGCGTCGAGACATTGGGACCATACGACCCCACGCGCCCGGCGTCCACAGGCAGGCCCAGCATTTCGGCCCGCTCGATGCTGATCCCAACTTCATCCAGTTCGGCCAAGCTATATCCTTCGGCGGGGACCAGCCGGTTGCGGCGCGAGAGATCCACAGGACGCGGAGGCCGCTGCGTGTGCCAGCGCTTCCCGACTATGTTGAAGAATTCATCCCAGTCTCGACGATTCCACATTGGGTCCCCCTTCGCTCGCTTGCGACTCACCAGTTGGATGCTGCCAAGCCCCCTAAAGTCGCGTCTTGCTTCGCCGCGCTCTGCATTCTGCCGCGCCGCCCGGGCTGGCCAGGCGAATGTTGCGGATTGTAACCCCAGCCTCGCTCAAATGTCGCGCGCCAAGCGCGTATGTTTCCTGTAAGTTATCGAGCGATAGGAACGCCTGCCCACCGCCCAGCCGCAAATGGCCTCGCGCTTCCGCCCGTCTCCCCGAGCCGGCTTTACTGGCCACTCCTATCCGGATATACGCCGCGCTGTTATACTTTGTTGCAGGCCGAATTCCAGTTACAAAGTTGTTTGATTCGCGTGAACTCTCCATGAGCCGCCCCGTCATCGTCGTCCATTACCACGAGCTGTGGCTGAAGGGCTGCAATCGCCGCTTTTTTCTCGGGAAATTGCACACGGCGCTGCGCCGTAGCTTGGCGGGCATTCCCGTCGAGCGCATCGAGCAGCCCGGCGATCGCTTTGTCGTGCGCCTGGGGGAAGGCGCGCCTCTGGAAGCCGCCATCGAGCGCGTGAATCGTGTACTGGGGGTCGCCTTTTACGCCGTCGCGCGGCCCGTCGAGCGTTCCATCGAAGCGCTCTGCGAGGCCGCGTGGAGCGAAGTCGAGGGCCTGGAATTTGCGAATTTCGCCGTGCGCTCCAAGCGCGGCGACAAATCATTTCCACAAACTTCCATGCAGATTGACGCTTCGGTGGGCCGCTTCTTGCTCGATCGGCTTCGCGCGCGCGGCCGCAACGTCCGCGTACGGCTCAACGATCCAGCGCTCACCTGCTACATCGAGATCACTCCCGGCCCCGCGCTGGTCTATGCCCGAAAGATTCCCGGCACCGGCGGTTTGCCCGCCAACACCGCCGGAAAAATGACCTGCTTGCTTTCCGGCGGATACGATTCCGCCGTCGCCGCGTACCACATGATGAAGCGCGGCGCGCATCTGCACTTCGTGCATTTTTACGGTGCTGGAGCCGATCCTGGCGAATCCTCCCTGCACGTCGCCAGCAGTCTGGTCCGCCAATTGACGCGTTTTCAATTCAACTCCAAACTGCACCGCGTCTCGTTCGAGCCGATTCAGCGCGAAATCGTGCGCTATGCTCCGGAAAGCTATCGCATCCTTCTCTATCGCCGAATGATGCTGCGCATCGCCGAAAAATTTGCGCGCCACAATCAATCGCTCGCCCTCGTCACCGGCGACAGTCTCGGCCAGGTCGCTTCGCAGACGCTTCGCAATCTCGTTGCTGTCGAGGCCGCCGCGAAGATGCCCCTGTTTCGCCCGCTCGTGGGCGCCGACAAAATGGAAATTATCGCCACGGCGCGCAAGATCGGCACTTACGATATTTCCTCCGAACCGTTCCACGATTGCTGCCCCGTTTTTCTTCCGCGCGTTCCCGCGCTGTTCGCCAAGCCGGAAGAACTCGAGGAAGCCGAATCCAAGCTCGATATTCCCGGGCTGGTTGAGCAGGGAGTTCGCAGCGCCACGCTCGAGCGTTTTCAGTACATCGAGGGCCGCGTGGACTCCGCGCTGCGCGCTCCGCGCGCAGCCGTTGCCTCGGCTCCCGAACACACTTCGCTTGCGCAATAGTTCGAATTGTCGGAAGGAATGAGCGCGCGCCGCGCCTTCGGCTAGGAAGGCGCCAGCGCTCGCCAGCATTATGCAGAATGTACCAGAAGAAAACCCTACCGGTCGCGCCCGCCAAATCCGCCGCGTCCACCGCCTCCGCCGCCACC
>JBAVQT010000624.1:0-2482 GCA_049694295.1 Candidatus Acidiferrales bacterium | reverse complement strand
CGTCTCGCCTGCGGCGTCGAAGATGTCATCGAGCAATCCAGCAGCGGCACGTCCATTTTGTTCGCGGTCGCGCTCACCTCGATGATTCTGGACGGCTCCGCCGCGCGCCTGATCGCCGAAAAGCAGGCTCTCGGCCGCGAGCGCCAGTCGCTCATCGGCGCCACTCTCGCCGGCCTGAAAATCCGCGCCCACCGCAACAGCTTTCACAGCTGGATCGAGCTTCCGCCCGGCGTCCACGCCGACGATTTCGCCGCAGCCTGCAAATCCCAGGGCGTGGTGCTAAGCTCCGGTGCGCGCTACGCAAACGGCAACCCCGCCGCCCAGCGCTTCGTTCGCCTCGCCGTAGGTAACGAGCCCAATCGCGACCGCGTCCTCCAAGGCCTCGCCGCCGTAAAGCAGGTCGTCTCGACGCTGCAGAAAAACCAATAGTTCGGTCGCCGGATCCGGGCATGTGCAATCGATACGATCCAGGGACTCGACGCAGACGTAATCTGGATCAGCCCGAACCTTCACGGAGACCTAAAGCGCGGAGCACCAGAACCGGCATCGCCTATGTAACCAGCCACGAAGCACTAGCCTCTACTCACCCGCCACTCGCCACTCGCTCCAGTTGCATCGCGCCGCCGCATCCTTCAAAATCATCTCCCATGCTTCCCATCGAACTTCGTTCGGACACCTTTACCAAGCCCACGCCGGCCATGCGCAGAGCCATGGCCGAGGCTGAAGTCGGCGACGACGTCTACTCCGAAGATCCCACGCTCAATCGTCTGGAATCCCGCGCCGCGGAAGTTTTCGCGCGCGAAGCAGCTCTCTTCGTCCCCTCCGGCTCGATGGGCAATCTGCTCGCCATTCAGACCTGGGCGCAGCCCTCTCGCGAAATCATTTGCGAGCTGCGCGCGCACGTCAACGAATATGAAATCTCCTCGATGTCCGTCGTTGCCGGTTGCTTTCCGCGCGCCATTCCCGCGCCGGATGGCTTCCTCGATTGGGAGCGCATCGAGCCGCAGCTTCGCACTCGTTCCATTCACAATTCCGAGACCGGCCTGATCTGCCTCGAAAACACTCACAACATGCACGGCGGCACGGTGCTGCCGCAATCGGTCGCCGACGATGTCTGCGCGCAAGCGCATGCCCACAATCTGCGGGTCCATCTCGATGGCGCTCGCATCTTCAATGCCGCCGTCGCCTCCGGCCGGTCGGTGGCCGAAATCACCAAGCCATTCGACTCGGTAATGTTCTGCCTCTCGAAAGGCCTCGGCGCGCCGGTTGGCTCGATGCTGGTCGGCCCGCGCGAATTCATTGACCGCGCCCGGATCGGCCGAAAACTTCTCGGCGGAGGAATGCGTCAGGCTGGCATCCTGGCTGCCGCGGGCCTGATCGCGCTCGAAGAAACTCCCAAGATTCTGCACGTGGATCACGCGAACGCCAAGCACCTGGCCCGCGGCCTCGCGAAGATCTCGGGTCTCGTGCTCGACCCGGAAAAGGTGGTCACTAATATCGTTATTTTCGATTGCCGTGCCGCCGGCCTCAACGCCATCGAATTCTGCGAGCGCCTGGCGCCGCTCGGCGTCCTGGCCACCGACACCGCCAAATTCTCCGTCCGCATGGTCACCCATTACGATGTGAGCCGCGCTCAAATTGACCACGCCTTGCAAATTCTTCCCGAATTTATCGCCGCTCTGCCCAACGCGCGAAAGCCCTCCGCTTCCACCTCTCACGCATCATGACCGATCCCGCGCCGAAGTCGCCCCGCCCCGCTCCTAATTCTTCCTCGCCCGCCAGCGAACGAGCGCGCGCCGTGATCTTCTGGGCGGTCGCTGCACTACTCGTGGTCTACGTCTACGGCACCGGGCGCATGCTCTGGCCACTCCTCACCGGACGCGTCAGCCTGGGCGCCGTGCCGTGGTGGTCCGTCGCCGCCGGTTTCTACCTGCGATTTCTCCTTATGCTCATTTTGGTCTACGTTTTAATCCGTTTTCGCAAACATTCCCGCCCGTGACGCACTGGCAGCGCCCGCGTTCGTCCGCGCGCATCGCGCAGCCAGCAGCCTGTACTCTTAACTCTCGACTCTAAACTCTGACCTTTCGTCTCCGAACTCCCAAATCCCTTGACTCCCGCTCCATCCAGCCGTAATTTCGTGCCAGCAGTCTCAGGAGTTCCCCATGGCACGCCGTAGCGTCTCGTGGTTCGTGTTGCCGGCCGCGCTGTTCCTGGCCTCGGCTGCCGCTCTTCCCGCGCAGCAATCCTCCGCGCCCTCCGCGCGTCCCCCTACTCCTGACATCGCCGCGGCCGATCCGATCGACAACATGTACGTGCCGCCTGTTCATGACGCGCCCTTCTCGGCGCAGGCCGTCGGCTCGCTCTCGCACACTCTTCCAGACGGCTCGACCGCCCACTTCGATTTCTTCGGCATCGTAGCCCGGGACTCCGCCGGCCGAATCTATTTCGAAAATCGCCGCCCTCTCCCTCCGTCCGGCGACCC
>JBAVQT010000623.1:0-2229 GCA_049694295.1 Candidatus Acidiferrales bacterium | reverse complement strand
AACGATTGAGCGTGAGCTTGAAGAATCCCGCGAAGTCGGATTTCGTTTCGCCCTCGGCCATCTTGTCGGCTGCGCTGATTTCCGCGCCGGCAATGGGCGATTGGCGGCGGGTATCGGGGTCTTGTTTCAGGACGGCGCCGGATAGAATCACGGCGCGCCTACGCCCGTAATGCAGCCCCAGATAGACGATGGTTGCAAGAATAAACGCTGCGAGTATCAGATATGCGGCGCGCCGCCATAGCCGATCGACGTCCTCAGGCATCTCACGATCCTCTGGCTCGAATGTTAACAAACTGGCGGACCAGCGGAGGTGTTTTCCGTCCTGGCACATTGGCTTCAATCCGCGGCCAAGAGCCTCTATACTTCAACCAATGGATTCGGCGAATGCGAAAGGCGGAAGGCTATCGCGTCGGAAACTGCTGAGCCAGGTGGTTCCGGCGGCCGCCGCGCTTCGCCTGCTAGCGTCGGCAGCGCCCGTAGAGGCGCAGAAGACGGCAAGCAAGGCATCCGGTCCGGGGGCCCAGCGCTCCGCGGCGCAGGCCGCCACAGCCACACCCGCTCCCGCGCAATTCCCCGATCGCACGCCGCTACCGGGGCAGCCAGCATTCTCTCCGGAGGATGACGCGCTGCTGGAAGAGATGGAAAGCGCGAATTTTAAATATTTCTGGGAGCAGGGCAATCCGGCTACGGGGATCGTGCGCGATCGCTGCAACGCGATTACGCCCGACAAGAGCGAGCTGGGCAGCATCGCCGCGACTGGTTTTGGATTGACGGCAATCTGCATCGGCGAGAAGCGCGGGTTCATTACGCATCCCGAGGCGCGGAATCGCGTGCTCAACGGATTGCGATTTTTGTGGAAGAAGCTCCCCAATCATCGAGGTTTTTTTTATCACTGGGCCAACATCAACACCGGCGAACGCCTGTGGGATTCCGAAGTTTCCTCGATAGACACGGCGATCCTGCTCTGCGGGATACTGACCTGCCGCCAACATTTCGATCACACCGAGATTCGCGAACTGGCCGCCGAAATATTCAACCGCGTGGATTGGAGCTGGCTCTCCGAAGATACGCGCATCCTGCCGCATGGGTGGACTCCCGAAGCGGGCTTTCTTCAATATCGCTGGGACAATTACAGCGAAATGATGATGATGTACCTGCTGGGCCTGGGTTCGGGAGCGCATCCGCTGCCCGCCGACACGTGGGACGCGTGGAAGCGAGTGACTTTCGAATACGACGGGATTCGCTACATCGGATCGTTCGCGCCGCTTTTCATCCATCAATATTCGCAGGCTTGGTTTGATTTCCGAAGGCGACACGACCGGTACGCGGATTATTTTTTGAATTCGATCACAGCAACGGACGTACACCGGCGCTTTTGCCTGGATCTCAACTCGCAATTTTCAGATTACAATGACGACTTGTGGGGCATCACCGCCTCGGATTCCTACAAAGGTTACGTGGTGTGGGGCGGACCGCCGGCCACGGGCCCGATCGATGGCACGGTGGTGCCGTGCGCCACGGCAGGGTCGCTGCCATTTTTACCGCAGGCCACCATGCGAGTTTTGCGAAATATCAAGGATCACTATGGGACGCGAGGGTGGTCACGCTACGGATTTGTGGACGCTTTCAACCCGCTGACGAACTGGTACGACACGGACGCGATCGGGATCGATACGGGAATTTCCATGGTGATGGCGGAAAATGCGCGGACGGGATTCGTGTGGGATACATTTATGAAAAACCCGGAAGCGCAGCGCGGGATGAATCGTGCGAGTTTGACGAAATATTAGATCGGGTGATGTTGGGCTAAGAGTTGCAGTCGCGTCATTCCTGTGGGGCAAACGGCTTTAGTGAATTACGATTAAGGCGAGGCCCTTCGGCGGAAGAGCGATGTGCAGGGCGCCATTTTCCACCGGGCGCGTTTCGGGAGCGGGAAGTTCGGATGCGCGGCGAAGCGCTGCGATCTGCTTTTGCGTGGGATATGCCGGACTGCCCATGGCGGCGTAAGCATCCATCAGCGAACCGTGCTTCGCGTCAAGATGCGAAATCGACGCTTCGTGCCGGCCTGCGAGACCCTTAAAGCGAAGCGTCAGATTTTTCGGCGAACCGGCCTCTTCGGGGAGCGATAAATTCCAGACGGCCACGACCAGCGCGCCGTCCGCGCGTTTGGTCACCAGCGCGGAGTCAGAATCGCCCGAGACGCTCACGATCCGACGATCGCCCAGCTGA
>JBAVQT010000622.1:0-7708 GCA_049694295.1 Candidatus Acidiferrales bacterium | reverse complement strand
TTTACGTCCTGCACCACGATGAGACGCAGGACTCCTGGACGCTCGATGGTTTTCGGGCGGCACGCTGACGAGGCATACATGAGAACAGCAGCATCCGATTTGCGGCGGCACCAGCGGGTCCTGGTGCCCGAGGGGCACTCGATTCATGCTGATGGAAGCGGGCGGGGGTTCCAGTTGGAGGGCGAGGTCTCCGTTGTCGGCCTGACCGGCATTTTCCTTCGCACTCGTGACTTGCGGGCGGTTGGCACGGCCATGCATTTGAAAGTAATAGGGCCACTGGCCGGGTTCGAGTTCGATGGCGCGATCCGCTACGTCGGCGAGCGTGGGGTGGGCGTCGAGATCATTTCGATCGCACCCACGGACCAGCAGAAGCTGAAGAGTCTCCTGCTGCACCTCAAGGCCTGAAGAGTTATTGGCAGCTTCGCTCAGCTCGAAACTTTTGGCGTCGCCGAGGGTTAAAATAGGCGGCACAGGCGGAACCCGAACTCCCGACGGAGAGCCCATTTTCTGCGAAAGCCGGACATGAAGCGCAACCGCTCCCAACCCGCCTTTGAACTTACTGATTATAAATGCTTTGTTGTAATTTTGGGGGTGCTGCTGCTGGCCGCCTGGCTGGCCCTGCCGTTGTGGGGCGCCGATCATGCCAAGAAGAAAACGCTCGCAGCCGATTCCACGATCCATCTCGACAAAAAATTCAAGGGCGGCCTGCCGATTACCGAGCTGACCGAGGATGAAGCCATTCTGCATGCGCTCAATCGCCTGGGCTACGGCCCGCGCCCGGGAGACGTGAATCGCATCCGGCAGATGGGCTTGGCCAAGTGGGTGGACCAGCAACTCGATCCGCAATCCATCGACGACGCGGAACTGGATCAGCGGCTCGATCAGTACCTTACGCTTACGATGTCGTCCGCGCAGTTGCTGGCTCTTTTCCCCAACGCCGGCGAGGCGGCCAAGAAGCAAGGAATCACGAAGGAAGGGTTCGAGGCGCAACAGAAAGACGCGCGGCGGCAAGCGGTGCAGGCGATCAAGCCAACTGGCGATCCCAATATTGATAAAGCGAACGACCAGCTCGCGAAATTAATCGGGCCGAACCGAATCATCGCCGAGCTTTCCATGGCCAAGCTCGATCGGGCGGTTTACAGCAACCGCCAGCTGGAAGCGGTGATGGAAGATTTCTGGTTCAACCATTTCAACGTGTATGCGAACAAGGGAGACGACAAGTGGCTGGTTACGGCCTATGTCCGCGACACGATTCGCCCGAACACCATGGGACATTTTTCCGACCTGCTGGTAGCCACCGCGAAAAGCCCGGCGATGCTTTTCTACCTCGATAATTGGCTGAGCGCCGATCCCCAGGCCATCGAAGCCGCGCGAGAGTGGGCGGCCATGCGGCGCGGTGGATTCGGTGGAGCGTTTGCATCGGGATCGATGCCGCCGCCGGGAAGTTTTCCGGCGGGATCGCAATTTCCGCAGGCGGGCCAGCAGGCCAAGAAGAAAGACGAGCGCGGACTGAATGAAAATTACGGGCGCGAAGTGATGGAGCTGCACACCGTCGGCGTGGACGCGGGCTACACGCAGCAGGATGTGATCGAGATGGCGGAGTGCCTCACGGGCTGGACGGTGCACGAGCCGCGCAAGGATCCGCAATTTTTCTTCGACGATCGCATCCACGCGCAGGGCAAGAAAGTGGTGATGGGCCACACGTTCAATTATGGCGGGATGAAGGACGGCGAAGAGGCGCTGAAATTCCTGGCAGCCTCGCCGCAAACCGCGGAACACATTTCGCTGGAGCTGGCGCGCCACTTTGTCTCCGACGATCCTCCGCAGGCGCTGGTGGACCGCATGGCGCGCAGCTACGAATCAAGCAACGGCGACATTCGCGTGGTGCTGCACACGATGATCTATTCGCCGGAGTTCTGGTCCAAGGAAACTTATCGCGCGAAAGTGAAGACGCCCTTCGAGCTCGCGGCGAGCACAGCGCGCGCGGTGGGCGCCGATGTGACGGTGTCGCTGCCGCTCACGCAATGGGTGAGCAAGATGGGCGAGCCACTTTTTTTGTGCGAGCCTCCCACGGGCTACTCCGACAAAGCGGAAACCTGGGTCAACGCGGGAGCGCTGCTCAACCGGCTGAACTTCGCGCTGGCGCTGGCCAGCAATCATCTGCAGGGCGCGAAGATCGATCTCGCGCCGATTATGGGCGCCGATGCCGCCACCGACCCTTCGGCTGCGCTCTCGCGTTCGATCGCGCTGTTTTTAGATGACCAGATCGCTCCGGCCACGCGGGCGACACTGGAAGCGCGCCTGGGAGATCCCCAAATATTGCAGGCTCGTGACGACGACCCAATCAAGCAGGTCAACGAAGGACTGATTGCGGGGCTGGTGCTGGGCGCTCCGGAATTTCAGCGAAGGTAGGCATACATGGACGCGATGCAAGCTCTGCTCTCTTTTTCGGCGTGGTTCGCCGCAGCATGGCGACGCACGTTCTCGGGATTTTCCATGGGAGGCCGGTGATGAATATTTCACGGCGCTATTTCATTAAAGGCGGAGGCATCGCCATGCTGGGGATGGCCTCGCTGCCGGCGTTTCTGCAGCGAGCGGTGGCGGCCACAACGACGCCGAACAAGAAAAAAATGGTGGTGCTCTTCCAGCGCGGCGCGATGGACGGGCTGAACGTGGTGGTTCCCTTCGGCGAACAGAATTATTATGCGATGCGCCCGACCATCGCGATTCCGCAGCCTCGCAGCGGCGCCGCAGATGCCGCGATTGACCTGGACGGATTTTTCGGGTTGCATCCGAGCCTCGCGCCGATCGAGCCGCTTTTCCGCAATGGCCAGCTCGCCATCGTGCAGGCCGTCGGTTCGCCGGATCCCACGCGCTCGCATTTCGATGCGCAAGACTATATGGAATCGGGCACGCCGGGATTGAAAGCCACCGAAGATGGCTGGCTCAATCGCGCCATGCAAGCCATGCCTGAGGATAATTCGTCGCCATTTCGCGCCGTGGCTTTCGGGCCGTATCTGCCGCGCACGCTGCAAGGCAGCGCGCCGGCCATCGCTCTTCCCGATCTCAAACAATTTAAAATGAATGGACCCCAGCAGACCATCGAGGGCGGCTTCGAGGCCATGTACGCGCAGACGGTGGATCAGGCTATGCGCGGGGTGGGTGGCGAAACGTTTGAAGCGATCGACCAGCTCAAGAAAATCAATCCCGACTCCTACCAGCCTGAAAATGGCGCGCAATATCCGAAGGGCCGCTTCGGGCAAAGCCTGCAGGAAATCGCCGAACTTTTCAAAGCGGATGTGGGTCTGGAAGTCGCGTTTCTTGATAGCGGCGGTTGGGACCACCACGTGAACGAAGGCGGCGTGCAGGGGCAGCTTTCAAATTTGCTGAGGGATCTTGGGCAGGGGCTCGCGGCGTTCCACCAGGACATGGGCGACGGCATGCAGGATGTGGTTTTCGTCAGCATGTCGGAGTTTGGACGCACCGCGCACGAGAACGGCAATCGCGGCACCGACCACGGGCACGCCAACTGCATGTTCGTGATGGGAGGCGATGTGAAGGGCGGGCACGTCTACACGCGCTGGCCGGGCCTGAGCGATGGCCAGCTGCACGATGGCCGAGATCTCGCGGTGACGACCGATTATCGCTCGGTGCTTGGCGAAGTGCTGATGAAGCATCTCGGCGAGCGAGACACCAAGGCGATTTTTCCGGGTTTCGCAAACGATCCGCGGCAGTTTCTGGGGGTTGTAAAAGCGTAGTTTCTTCGCGCGAGGGAAGGGAACGGGCTCGCATTGCCGTTTTCTCACCTGCGCCTGGGCTGCAATAAAAAAGGGAGAGCCGAAGCTCCCCCTTTTTGCTGAACCGATTGTTTCTGCTGCCTAACTCTTGATGCGCATTCCGTAGAAGGAGCGATAGACGAAGTAGAACGAAATCAGGAAAAACACTGCCGCCAGGATTTCCGTCATCATCGCGTTTTCAGATGAGAGCTTCACAGCCAATTCGACTGCCAGCAGCCCGAAGAGCGTGGTGAACTTGATGACCGGATTGAGCGCCACCGAAGATGTGTCCTTGAAGGGATCGCCCACCGTGTCGCCTACCACCGTGGCGTCGTGCAGCGGTGTGCCTTTCTGTTTCAACTCCACTTCGACGATCTTCTTCGCGTTGTCCCACGCGCCGCCGGCATTGGCCATGAAGATCGCCTGGTAGAGTCCGAAAATGGCGATCGAAATGAGGTAGCCGATGAAGAAGAAAGGCTCGATGAAGGAAAACGACAGTGTGGCGAAAAATACGGCGATGAAGATATTCAGCATGCCTTTCTGCGCGTATTTCGTGCAGATCTCCACCACTTTCTTGCTGTCCGCCACCGACGCTTTGACCACGCCGTCGAGCTTGATGTTGGCCTTGATGAATTCCACCGCGCGATATGCGCCGGTAGTCACCGCCTGGGTGGAAGCGCCCGTGAACCAATAGATCATCGCGCCGCCGGTGATCAGACCGAGGAAAAACGGGGCATGCAGCAGCGAAAGCTTGTCCACGTCGCGAGTGATGCCGTCGGTGAGAGCCATGATGATCGAAAAAATCATGGTGGTGGCGCCGACTACGGCCGTCCCAATCAGCACCGGCTTGGCTGTGGCTTTGAAGGTGTTGCCGGCGCCGTCATTGGCCTCGAGCAGGTCTTTGGCGCGCTGGAAATTGACGTCCATGCTGTAATCTCTTTTTAATTCCTGTTGAATCCCCGGTACCTGCTCGATGAGCGAGAGTTCGTAGACGGACTGCGCGTTGTCGGTTACGGGACCGTAGGAGTCCACGGCAATAGTCACGGGACCCATCCCCAGGAATCCGAAGGCCACCAGTCCGAAGGCAAACACCGGCGCGGCAATCATCAGGCTGCTCAGGCCGCCCAGGCTCACCAGATAACCGACGGACATGAGAATTACCATTGCGAGGCCGAGGTAATACGCCGAGAAATTTCCGGCCACGAAGCCGGAAAGAATTCCGAGCGAGGCGCCGCCCTCCTGCGCGGAGGCCACTACTTCGCGAACGTGCCGCGATTCCACGGAAGTGAACGCCTTGACCAGTTCGGGAATCACGGCGCCCGCCAGCGTGCCGCAGGAAATGATGGTCGCCAGCTTCCACCACTGCGTGCCATCGCCCAGCGTGGGAATGATGAAGTAGGAAATCAGGTAGGTGAGGGCGATCGAGACGATCGAAGTGATCCACACCAGCGAAGTGAGCGGCGACTCGAAATTCATCTCGTCGGCCTTGCTGTACTTGGCTTTGGCGATTGCGCTATTGATGAAATACGCCGCGGCAGCGGCCACCAGCATGGCGATGCGCATCACGAAAATCCAGACCAGCAGCTGCACTTGCACGGTCGGGCTGCGCACGCCCAGCAGAATGAAAGTAATCAGCGCCACGCCAGTGACGCCGTAAGTTTCGAAGCCGTCCGCGCTGGGGCCGACAGAATCGCCCGCGTTGTCACCGGTGCAATCAGCGATCACGCCGGGGTTGCGCGCGTCGTCTTCCTTAATTTTGAATACGATCTTCATCAAGTCGGAGCCGATGTCGGCGATCTTGGTGAAGATTCCGCCCGCGATGCGCAGCACGGCGGCGCCTAGAGATTCGCCGATGGCGAATCCGATGAAGCAAGGCCCGGCGTAATCACCTGGCACGAAGAGCAGGATGAAAAGCATCAGCACGAGCTCGACGCTGATCAGCATCATTCCGATGCTCATGCCCGCTTCCAGAGGAATCTGATAGATCGGGTAGGGTTTTCCGCCCAGCCCCGCGAACGCGGTGCGCGAGTTTGCAAAGGTGTTGACGCGAATCCCAAACCAGGCCACGCCGTAACTTCCGGCCATGCCGATCACGCTGAACAGCAGAATGATCGCCACGCGCACTGCCTCATAGTGCTCCAGCACTCCGAAATAGAGCACGATGACCGCGGCGATAAAAAGCCACAGCAGGATTAGAAATTTTCCCTGAGTCAGCAGGTAGGTCTTGCAAGTCTCGTAGATCAGGTCGGAGATCTCGAGCATGGAGCGATGCACCGGGAGGTTCTTCAGCTTGCTGTAGATCACCATTCCGAAGGTCAGACCGAAGACGCAGAAGAGAATGCCCCAGATCAGAAGCTTGTGACCGTTTACGCCGAGAAAATTGACCTGCGAAAGATCGGGTAATTTCAGGTTGGCTTCGCCGCCCGCCGATTCCGGCGCGCTCTGCGCCAACGCTGCCTGCGCGCTTAGCAAAGCGATAGCCGCCATTCCCGCGAACCTGGCCAAGCGCCGCCAACCGCCGCGCAGCGTTGCTTTCATCGTGGTAATCTCCCCGTTTCGTGCACTCACCGGAGTTGCGTCTTCGATTTTGCACTCACACGTATACAGCGTGTTCACACATGCTCCAGCCGACATTCTTCCTCCGGGATAAAACCCCTTCTTGGGGAAATTGGCGCTTGCGAGAAGTTTACTCAATACGAGGGCTACGCTCGTATTGAAAGCTATTCTTTTTAGCAAGGAGGGGGAGCTTCGTCAAGCGAAGGTCGCGGAAAACAAGGGATTTAGCGATAGATTTTTTCTATCGCACCATGCGCGATCGGCGTGATCGAGGCGAGGTTCCCGCCTCGTCCTAAGGTTCGACGGGCACATCTTCGCCATTGCCCAGCGGCACTTCAAAGAAGATTAGCGGCTGTTTCGACAATGCTTGCGATGCGTCTGGGACGTAGAGGCTGGCACGATTGATAAGCGCCATTTGATGGCTCATGTTGAAGTAAAGAAACCCGTGAATGGTCGCCATGGGTGGCACGATATCGCCCTGTAGCGACAGCGGCCGCAGTACGTCCGCCAGCTTGTCCACTTTTTTATCGCCGCTGCCTCCGGGTACGCCGATAGGGAATCTTCGGGCTTTCGGCTCGGCCGAGCCTGCGGGATGCACGATCAGAAACGCAGCGTCGACCGGCCCCAGCGCGTCGATGCCCTGCATCCGGCCGTCGCGATCGTGGATTTCGAGTTGAATGGTGTCTAGGCCGATGTGAATGGGCTGAGCACTGTCGTTGCGCAGAAATACCTCGATGGGGAGGATGCCGGCAGGCAGGGGATTGGCCTTGCCAAATTTGTCTTTGGCGCGCGCGCTATGGGTATAGGGATCGGCGGAGATGGTCAGGCCGTCGTGCTGGTCGTGGGGCAGAGCTGTGGCGGCAGCGGCCGCGGCCGGCGCTGGGGCCGCGTTCGACTGCGCCAAGACTGGTGGTGCGGCCGCGGTGCAAACAATCGCTACCATGGCCGCAGCCAGCAGAGCCACTGTTCGCGTGTTCATGGTCATGTGCGATGCGTCCCCGGCGCGCGAAGTTGCGCCCGCATTTCCAAGAGTGCCACTATAATACCCACCTTGCTCGCGCACAACTTCCGGAGGTTGTGCGTCGCGCCTTCCCCATGACTCCGCTCTATCGCCTGCTCACCGCGCTCAGCATGGTCGTTCTGGCGCCGTACTACGCGCTGCGCGCCTGGCGGCGTGGAGAACCGCGCGGAGCGTTGCGCGAACGGTTCGGCTTGCTTTCGGAGGCGATACGCTCCCGTGTGGTTGCTGGTGGTTCGCACGGCGGCGCCATCTGGATTCATGCTGTTTCGGTAGGCGAAGTTCTCGCCGCTCGGCCCTTGGTCGAGGGCCTGGCGCATCGCTTTCCCGGCCGCGCCATCTTCGTTTCCACCACCAC
>JBAVQT010000621.1:0-6380 GCA_049694295.1 Candidatus Acidiferrales bacterium | reverse complement strand
CGCCTCGCGACATGCCACGCGAATCTCTCTCCTCCCGTGGTCACAAACAGAAATCACCGACCATAACGAGCCAAAAAAATTAGTCTCCACGTTGACTCGCGTCTCGGCTTGCGCAGGGTACTAAGGTCGCGCTGAGGGTTAGACAGAGCACTTATACCGCATAGCCCGTATATCGGTGCAGCGCGCCGATCTGAGACCCTGCCTTGTGTAGGGTGCCAGACAATGCCCAAGTTCGTCCTGATCGCTGAAGATAACGTCGTCATGCGTCGAATCATTCGGATCGAGCTGGAAGAGGCCGGCCTGGCGGTGTGCGGCGAGGCCGTGGATGGAATCGACGCTATCGAAAAGGCCTCGGCGTTTGCACCCGACGTGATCATCCTCGATCTCGCCATGCCCCGCATGAACGGCATAGATGCCGCCCGCGTACTCAGCAGGATCTGTCCCCATGCGCGTGTCGTTCTCCATACGAACCATGCCGATGCGCTCCGCAGCCAGTCGGCCCTGCCCGATGGTGTTACTGAAGTAGTCGCAAAAGGCGAAAACCTGGTCGGCCGCATACTGCACCTCGTTCAGGCGGCTTGATACGCTGGTTTTCCGTCCCCGAGTTTCTCAGGTCGGCTCGAGTTACAGCCCGATGCAAACCGAATCATGAGTCGCGTGAGAATTTTCTCACCTCTGGTCGAGCCCGCTCCCCCAGTCAGGTGTACGCCAGACACCGCGCAAATACGTGTTTCTGGGTATTCCCTGAGTCTTGATTGCCGCGTAGAGTTTCCAGTTGGGTGCTCCCAATGCCAGTCTGGGTTTTGCAATGCGGCAGTTGCGATCTGAAATTCGCGCACTCCACGATCGACGAGGCTGGCATGTCGAACTTCTACCTGCCTTTCAAGCCTGAGTTTCCAGCTGGAGGGATCGAGCGTGACTGCCCCAATTGCGGGTGTACCGCGAAGTATCAGCGGACCGATCTTATCTATGCATTTCAGCGGGTCGACGTGCCTGCGCGTGCTCTGAATTAGCATCCGAGCCTGCGGCGGCCGCTTTCGCGGAATGCAAGCCAGGCTGCGCCGAAGTCGAGTCTGGAGAAGCGTGTCGGGGCAAAATGGCCCGCACTTTTGTCCCGCTGCCGTTTGATTCGATCGCCAAACTGCCTCCGAATTGCCGCAGGCGCTCCTCCATGCTTCGAATGCCCACGCCCAACTGTTGCGTCTCTCCGGCCGCCGCGGGCAGCCCGCAGCCCTGATCGCGAATTTCCAGCACCACGTCTTTTCCCGCATCGAAGATTTTTATGTTTGCAACGGTGCTGCCGGAATGCCGGTGAATGTTGCCCAGGCTCTCCTGAATCACCCGGAAGAGCGCGATTTCGCGATTTTCGTCCAGCCTTCCGATGTCTTGCGAAATGTCCAACCCGATACGAATCCCGCTCCGCTTCGCGAATCCTTCCACATAGTCCGCAACGGTCGACGTCAATCCCGCCAGCTCGATCAGCGGCGGATGCAGCAGGTAGGAAAGGCTTCGTATTTCATCAGCGGCCGCGGCCGCCATTTTTCGACACTCTCGGAGTCTTTCCGAATTCGCCGGAGACGCATCCTTTGCCATCTGGTCGATGGTCATGCACAGGGCGGCCAGCAATTGGCCGGTCGAGTCGTGCAGTTCGCGCGCAATGCGCCTGCGCTCGTCGTCCTGTGCGTTCAGCAGCCGTCCCGATAGTCTCCGCAACGATTCATTGGTCGAGGCCAGCTGTTCGGTTCGATTCTTGACTTCCGTCTCGGTCGAGGCCTGCAACTCCCGCAGCGCTCGACTCGTCGTTCCGGAATTCCTAACGGCAAGTCGAAGCTCCAGTTGCGCGACAACCGTTCGAGCCAGACTTTCCAAAGCGTCGATCTGTTCCGCATTCAATTCCCGCGCCACCACGTCAATCACGCAGAGCGTCCCGATACGATGTCCTCGCGGCGTAATCAGCGGCGCCCCGGCATAGAACCTGAGGTTCGGAGGGGAAGTTACCAGCGGATGCGATGCCAGCCGCTCGTTTGCGGCCGCATCGGGCACCACCAGTGGGCGATCGTCCAGAATCGCGCTGGCGCAGAAACCATCGATCCGGGGAATTTCCCGGGCCGCCAGCCCAACCTTGGATTTAAACCAAATCCGATCGGCGTCCACCAGCGAGACCAGCGAAATAGGCGCCCCGCAGACATACGCTGCCAGCTTCGTCAGGTCGTCGAACGCGCCTTCGGGAGACGTATCCAGCACGGAATAACGGCGCAGTTCCGAAAGCCGTTCCTCTTCGTTGATTGGGTGAATTGATTCCATACTCGATGCCCAGGAGCAAATCGGGTCGGTTCTTGAGCGATACCCAACCCTCTTACCGATTTGGGTGCCAAGCCTACAAGATCCGCCCCCGGCAACCTGTCCAATTTTGCACACTTCCGGAATTCGCCAATTTTGGGGTTAGGGCGGCGCGGTCCCCGGCGGCTGCAAAGTTTTTGCCCGTGCTCGAGGCCTGACTCGATCCGGCGCCTTGGCCGTCGTTCTCGCCGTGGTTCTCTGGGCTTGTGCTCTGCGCTTCGTTCCCGCAAAGCCAAGTAGTCTCTACGGAGTTCGCGTACGCCTGAAGAAGATCACAAAAAGTATGACCACAATCGCGCCACCAGCGAGCCAGCCCCACCACGGCACGCCAAACAACATCCACGAGCGGACCGCCTTAGCTCCCACCAGCAGCAAAATCCAATTTTTCTGGTTCCCGCTCAGTGTCTTTGTGTCTGCAACCAACCGCGTCCCTATCCCGAAACTCACCGCGCCATCCGCCCCCGGCTCGATCGAAACGCGCTCCCGGAACGTTCCGACGTCTCCGTCGCCGTACGGATACCAGTTCACCCGGAAATCAAGCTCCGTAACTCGCCACGTGTGCAGCCCGTTGTGCACCTCGCATTTCAATATGCTGCGAGTGTTTTCATCCGGCGCGCAAGCGCACTCGATCCGCTGTCGCGGATCGCCGTTCAGCAAGAATCCGCCCCAGGTCAGCGGCAAGTCGCGCTCGAAAACCGTTTTCCGCGGTGCCGCGCCGCCTCTGGCGCAGCCGCCCGCCAGCAAACTCGCAGTAATCGCGGCAAACAGCACCCAGATCTTCATCGCCGCCGATGTTACTCGAATTGATTTTCCCCGCCAAAGCCTTTCGCCGCCTTCAGCGGCCCTCAGCCCGCGAAATTCGTCGAACCGCCGGTGTCTACTTCTGTGCCGCCGCCCGCGTCCGCACATGCTCGGGCCGAAAGCCCAATCCCACCACTCGCGCCGGAACCCTCCGCAAGGCCGGAAACCGCTGCAAGAGCCGCAGCGCCAAAGGCAGCCGTTTCACCCGCGCGACGCTGGCCAAAGCCGGCCGGATAAATTTTCTGTGCGCGAACACCTGCATGCCCTGCGTCATCCGCGTCGGAAAAGTCCGCCGCTTCTGCACCAGTTCGAGCCGCTCGTCGATTCCCGCTCTTTTCAGCAGCGCCTCCGTCAGAATATTCGCCGTCGCCACCGCATCTTGAATCGCCAGATTGATCCCCACGCCCCCGATTGGCGACATCGCGTGCGCCGAGTCCCCGATGCACAGCAGTCCCGCGCGCCACCACTCCCGCAAGCGGTCCACGGCCACTGACAGCAGCTTGATGTCGCTCCAACCTTTCAATTCCGCCGTGCGGCCGCGCAGAAAAGGCGCCACCGCCTCCAAATCCCGCCGAAACGCTTCCAATCCTTTTTCCTGTATCGCCGCGAATCCATCTTTGGCGATCACGTACGCGCACTGCCAATAGTCGCCGCGATCGAGCGTCACCAGAATCCGGCCGGCGCGAAATCGCCCCAGAGTCGCCGCCACATCGCTCGGCTCTTTCGTGATCCGCATCCACAGCACGTCGATCGGCGCGCCCAGATCGATCACTTCCAGCCCGCCCGCTTTCCGCGTCACCGAATGCCGCCCGTCCGCGCCAATCACCACATCGCCGCGCACTTCCAGCTCGCCCTCCGGCGACTTCGCGCGCGCCCCCGCCACGCGCCCGTTTTCCACAATCAGCTCGGTAACTTCAGTCTCCATCCGTAAATGAAATCCTGGATAAGCCTTGGCCTTCTCGGCAATGAAATTCAGAAAATCCCATTGCGGCATCAGTCCCACAAATTTGCAGTGCGTCGGCAGATGGGAAAAGTCCGCCACCGTCGCGGCCAGATCGTCCACCAGCACTCCGATCTCAGCCAGTTCCTGATGAGGCCGTTTCAGGAACTCCTCGAGAATTCCCAGCTCGTACAAGAGTTGCAGCGTCGAGGGATGAATCGTGTCGCCTCGAAAATCACGCAAAAAATCCGCGTGTTTTTCCAGCACCGTCGCTTCCACTCCCGCGCGAGCCAGCAGGTAACCCAGCACCATGCCCGCCGGCCCTCCGCCCACAATGCAGCAGCCGGTCCGCACCGCTTGCGCGGAAAAATTCCCTGCCTCCGTCATCGATTTCTCCCCCGGTGATCGTGCACAGTCTAATCCATCGCGCGCCGCGCTCCCCTGCGACGACCGCCTTATTTCTTCCCGGTCCCGGCCCCGGCGCGCGGAATCTTGTCGTAGTCCGGCATGTGCACGCACAATCCGCCATCCGCCGTGCTCTTCGAATATCCCGCCACCAGCTGATCTTGATAGTGGTCGATCGCGAAATCGAACGGATCGGCCGGGTCGGCATCCATCAATTCCAGATCCGCGTCCGTCATGGTCAGTTTCCCAAATCGCACCGTGCCGCCTTTGAACAGCACATAATTTCGCGCCGGGCAGCTCGCCTTCAGCGCCACGAGTTTTCCTGCTTCCGCGCCCGGACTGAATTTCAGCGCGATCAGTCCATTTTCGATCTTGATACTCGTCAGGTGTCCGGCCAGTTGCGGCGGCGGAAGAATGTGCTCGGGATCGAGTATCAGATCGTCTTTGTCCACGCTCACGCCGGTGACTTTGCTCGTATTCACCACTTTTTGCGTGTCCAGTCCCAGCATGTCCATCAGCCCTTTCACCGGCAGTTTCAGCGCCTTCACCTTCGTGGTGTGCACGCGAATCATGCCCTCCGGCGTCACCGCCAGCGTGCCCGACGTTTCAAACGGGATTCCGCCCTTGCTCACCAGCAATCCCTTCACCGTCAATTGGTCGCCTTTGATCGATGCGCTCAGCTTCTTCATCGGCGCATCTGCCTTCGCAAACACAAAATCGTTCAAGTCGTTAGTCAGCGCCACGGTGCTTATCGTGATGCTCGCCGTATCCACGTCCAGCGTAAAGGACGTCTTGTCGTCGAACACCGGAATCCCCCCGGCCTTCGGCGTCAATCGTCCGTCCAGCGTCACAATGTGCACGATAATCCGGTCCGTTAAGTGGTATTCCACGTTTCTCATCGCCGTTCGCACCACTCCCGTCGCGCTCGCCTCAGGCGCAGCCGCCGCCTGCTCCTTCTGCGCCGTCTGCGCTCCCAGCGAATGCCCCGCTCCGCAAATCAACAACCCAAGACTCGCCAGCAACGCAGCCCATCGCATCGTTCGCTCTCCGTTTCATCGTCAGTTCTAACTCGCGTCTTCCCATAGATGTTGTATTTCGCCTCTAAGGCGCGTTCCCATCTTTCGCATCGCTGCACGTCCCGCCGGCCACCTCTACGTGCGCTTGTCTTTCCCGAACGCTTCGAGATGCGCCAGCCCTTTCCCTCCCACGATGTATCCCCGGACGGCCGGCACATCGTAGCGTTTCAGTCTGCCAGAGCTGAAAAATCGGTGGCTACCGAGCCAACCGTGGTACTCAATTGGGTCAACGGCATCCGCCAGATGGTTTCCGCCGCTCAGGCCGATTCCGCAAAATAGATCGCTCCCCGCCTCTCCATCCGCTCCGAATTAAAAAGTTCTCTGTTATGCCCTTGCATTTTTCTCAACTCGTGCTACTTTGGGATTAGGAGGCTCGAAGTCGTGAATATTACCAACCTATCAAGCTACCTTGCCTCCATTAAGTTGCACGACTTTCGGGCTTTTTGCGCCCCGGCGCCTTCTGCCGAAACACCCCGAGCACTTCGCGCCGCCAACTCTTCCACGAATAGGGAATTGCGGTTCGCAAAATACTCATTTCTGATGGCCATGCGAAAAACCAAAACTAACGCCCAACTCGCTGAAAATGCTCGCGAAATTCTCGAGGGAGATGCGAGCCTCGCTCGCGCCACAAATTCAGACCTCGCGTTTTACGCCCCCAGCCGGTCCGAAATGCCGGTTTCGGTCTCCCAAAGCCTCAAAAACCCCCCTAAAGCTCCATTTCTAATCGCGGTATGGAAAATTAGAACCACCCTCCAACCCCTTGAAAACAATCATCACCGACCCTCTCTAATCGCGGAAAGAGGGAGGGGGTATACACC
>JBAVQT010000620.1:0-4152 GCA_049694295.1 Candidatus Acidiferrales bacterium | reverse complement strand
GGCTTGGCTGGCCCAGTTCGCGCACCACGGTGAGTTCGGTGAATCCCGGCACTTGCGCGAGGCGGCGCTTGATTTCGAGCGCGGTGGATTCGAGCGTCTGAAGATCCGGTCCATAGACTTTCACGGCGAGCGCGCTCTTCAGGCCGGTAAGCGCTTCGTCCACGGCGTCCTCGGCGGGCTGCGTGAAATTAAAAATAATTCCTGGAAAAGCGTCGAGCTGTTTCTGAATATCAGCGGTGAGCTCGGCCTTGGAATGAATGGGGCCAGTGCGCCAGCTGGAATCGCCGTAGGGTTTCAAGCCGACGTAAAATTCGCAGTTGAAAAATCCCGTGGGATCGGTACCGTCGTCGGGGCGCCCCAATTCCGAGCCGACGTCGGTGACCATCGGATACTTCATCAGGATGTCGCGAACCTTCGGTGCAACCTTGGCCGACTCTTCGTACGAAATCGTGTAGGGCATCGTCGCGCGGACCCACAGCGCGCCTTCATCGAGGTGCGGCATGAATTCGCCGCCGATGAAGGGGATCAGCAGTAGCGTCGCGCCGAAGATCAGAGTGGCCACCAGCATCGTGGTCTTCGGATGGTCCAGGCACCAAGTCAGCTCGCCGTCGTATTTGCGCTTGATCCATTCAAAGGGCTTGTTGACGCGCTCGCGTACGCCGCTCCGGAACCAGTAAGAGCAGAGCACGGGCACGAGAGTGAGCGTGAGAATCAGCGCGCCGACCAGCGCGATGGACATGGTGTCCGCCATGGGATGAAATAGCTTCCCGGCCGGGCCGCCCAGCGCGTAGATCGGAATGTAACCCGCGATGATGACCGCCACGGAGTAGAAGATCGGACGGTCCACGTCCTTTGCCGCGACCATGATCACTTCATTGAGGCTGTACTGCTGCCCTTCGCGCAGTCCCAACTCGCGGAAAATGTTTTCGACCATCACCAGCGTGCCGTCAATGATGATCCCAAAATCGATCGCGCCGATGGAGAGCAGGTTGGCGGCGACCCCGCGAGCATGAAGAAAAATGAAGGAGAAGAGCAGCGCCAGAGGAATTGTCAACGCAACAATGACGGCGGCGCGGAAGCTCACTAGGAAAAACACCAGCACGATCAGAACGAGCACCATCCCGCGCAGCAGATTGTTCTCCACCGTGTCCGTCGTGAGGCGTACCAGGTCGCTGCGGTCGTAGTAGGGAACTACTTTCACGTCCGGCGGAAGGATGTGCTCGTTGAGTTCGCGGGTTTTTGCTTCGACGCCCTTGAGCACGTTCTGCGTCTGATCGCCGCGCAGCATCATGATCACGCCTTCGACGGCGTCGTCATTCTTGTTAAATCCAAACTGCCCCAGGCGCGGCGCGTGGCCGATCACGACGTCGCCCACATCGCGAATGAGCACAGGCACGCCATTTTGCGATCCCACTACTACGGCGCCGATATCCTGCGTGTCGCGCAGCAAACCCAGCCCGCGGACGTAGTAGAACTGGCTGCCTTGCGAATAGAAACCGCCGCCGGTGTTGGCGTTGTTGACGCCTAGTTGCTGCAGCACCTGCGGAATCGTGATGTGATAGCCGTAAAGACGCGCGGGATCGAGCAGCACCTGATACTGCATCACCGTCCCGCCGAAACCTGAATCGTCGGCCACGCCGCGAACTTGTTTGTACTCGCGCTCGATGACCCAGTCTTCAAAGGTCTTCAGTTCCTGCGGAGTACGGTCTGGGCTTTCGAGGACGTAGCGATAGACGAGCCCCGAAGGGCTGGAGAGCGGAGCGAGCGAAGGAGTGACGCCGGTGGGGAAGTTCACTTCGCTCAGGCGCTGGAAAACCAACTGCCGCGCGAAATTGTCGTCCGTGTCTTCGTCGAAGGTGAGAATCACGTCCGAAAGCCCGTACAGCGAAATCGAACGCTGGATATCGAGCTTCTGTACGCCGTTCATTTCGATTTCGGTCGGCAGCGATACCAGCCGCTCGATTTCTTCCGCGGCATGGCCGGGCCACTGCGTGATGATCTCGACCATCGGCGGCGAGAGATCGGGATAGGCGTCCACGGGCATGCGCTGGAAAGAAACCGCGCCGGCGACGGTCATGAACGCCGTCAGCATCAGAATCAGGAAGCGCTGCTGCAACGAGAATTGAACGATGCGATGGATCATCGAGAGAGCGCCTTAGTGCTGCAATGAATTTGCAAACTGTAAAAAGAGGCTTCCGTTGCCGACCACTTTATCGCCGGCGGAAAGCCCACTGAGAATTTCCGTGCTGCCGCCAACACTCTGCCCAATATTCACCGCGCGCCTGCCGAATTGATCGTTGCCGGACTCGATATAAACAAAGGGCTGGTTCTCGTCGTCGCGCAGCACCGCGGCGTCGGGAACCACGATAGCGTTCGAGACCGCTCCAGCGGCCACGATCACCGTGCAGTACATGTCTTTCTTCAATTTTTCACCGGGATTCTGGACCTCGATGCGCGCCTGGAGAGTGCGCGTGTTGGGATCGAGCGCGGGCGAGATGAAAGAAATCTTTCCGTGAAACGTGTCCGGATAGGAATCGGTCTGGACTTCAACGCTGTCGCCCGTTTTCACGAAGGCCACGTCGCTTTGATAAACGTTGGCCAGCACCCACACCGTGCTCATATCCGAAATCGTGAAAGCCTGCGTCGAGCCGGCCTGCATCACCTGACCCGGAGAGACCAGCCGCTCCACCACTTCTCCGCCGATCGGCGCGGGCAGCGGAATTTCCGCTGAAGCGGGAGCTTTCACCAGATCCTCGGGATTCTTGATGCCCAGAATTTTCAAGCCCTGCTCGGATGCGTTGAGATCGGCCTGCGCCTGGTTGCGATCAGACTCCGCTTGCAGCAGGTCGCGCTCGGCAATTGCGTTGTGGGCGAAGAGATCCTGCGCGCGCTGGTAGTTCCTGTCGGCCACCCGAAATGTGTCGCGCGCTTTCAGGTACAAATCGAGAAGTTGGGAATAATCGGGGCTGGACACCTCAAGCAGCGTCTGCCCCTGGTGAACCCGTTCTCCCGGCACCACCAGAATCCGGCTCACGGGACCGCCGACCTGCGTGATTACGGGAGTCGTCTTAAAAGCGTTGTATGCGACGGTGCCGGTGAGCCGCAGCGAACGGCCCAGCTTGGCGGGCGTGATGGTCACCACCTGCACGTGGGACATCTGATCCTGCGGGATGGTGAATAGCGCCGGATTGCTCTTGGCGCTCTGCGAGGAAAACGACGTCATCTCGTTGGCGCGCTCACGAGAATCTGACCCGCAACCAGCTATGGCTAGCGCCGCCACCAGACTCGCGGAAGCGGCGATCAGAAAGGCCGGACGAATTGCGGCACGAAGTACGGTGCGGGAGCTCATGGCAAATTCCTCGATCCGACGGCTTCGCGTAACTGCTCGACAGCCGTGATATATGAAGCGAGCGATTGGCGATAGGAGAGTTCGATGGCTCGATAGCTGCGCTCGGCATCGAGATAATCCAGCAGGCTGGCCGCGCCGCGCTTGTAGGCGTATTCGCTGATATCGCGCGAATTCTTGGCCTCGTCGAGATAGCCGGTGCGGTAGAGTTGGATGATCTGATCGTTGTCGCGAACGTTTTCGTAGGCGTCCAGCACATCGCTGAGCACCTGATCGCTCGAGGCGCGCTCCAGCTCCTGGGCCTGCAAGATCGCGAATTTCGTGCGCGCGATTTCGCCCTGGTTCCTGTCGAAGATGGGCAGATCGATGCTGCCAAAGGCCGAAGCGCTATTCGTGTTGCCGGTGTGCGAATAATCGAGCGAAGCGGTAACGTCGCGCTTGCCGTTCGCCTTGGCGAGCTCGTATTGGCTCTGCGCGGCGGTGATGCCCAATTGCGCCGCGCGAAAATCCGGACGATTCTGCAGAGCCTTGGCCTGTAGATCCTCGAGTTGAAGCTTCACGGGCACGTAGTCGAAATCGCTGGTCACGTCGAAGTCCTGTGGAACCGATTCATAGCCCAGGAATTGCCGGAGTCCGACCAGGGCTTGGACCTTTGCAAGTTGGGCCTGCGAGACGTCCGTCTGAAATTGCAGCAACTGCAGCTTGATCTTTAGGAAATCGCCCTCGCTGATGTCGCCCGCCTTGTAGCGCGCTTGGCTGATGTCCACGGAGTTCTGGAAACTCTTCAAATCCTGCTGCGAGAGATC
>JBAVQT010000619.1:0-2523 GCA_049694295.1 Candidatus Acidiferrales bacterium | reverse complement strand
GCGCCAGCGGCTTTCCGTCATTATCCGAAACTTCGAAAACGCGCACATCCGACTGGTAAACGGGCAGGTCCTTGCGCTCCTTGAAGGTGATTCCGTAGAGCTGGTTAGCGGCGTAGAACACTCCGTTTTCCAAGACGCTATTCAGCTCGAAATACGGTTTCACTTCGGCCTCGTTGAGATCGTATTTCGCCTTACGCACCTGTTCGGAATAAAAATCCCAGTCCCACGGCTGCAATGTGAAACCGCCCTGCTGCGCATCAATTAAGTCCTGGATATCTTTTCCTTCCTTTGCGGCCTTGGCCGTGGCGCCTGGCACCAGGGCGTCCATGAACTGCAGCGCCGCCTCCGGAGTTTTCGCCATCTGATCTTCCAGTTTCCAGGCGGCGTGGTTCGGATAGCCGAGCAACTGGGCGCGCTGAGCGCGCAGTTGTGCGATGCGCGAGATGGTGTCCCGCGTATCGTTTGCATCGCCGAGTTCCGCGCGGTTCCACGATTTCTGAAAAATCGCCTCGCGGGTCGCGCGCACGCTCAACGACGCAAGCACCGGCTGCTGGGTGGTGTTTTGCTGCGGGATCAGGTAGCCGTCCTGCTTGCGATTCTTCGCGTCCTGCTCCGCCGCGGCCATCTGCGCGTCATTTAACCCCGCCAGCGCGCCTGGGTCGGTCGTCGCATAAGCGCCTGCTTTGGTCGCAGCGAGTATCTTGGTCGAAAAATCGTTCGAAAGCGTTGAAATTTCCTCGTTCATCTTCCGGAGCTTCGTCTTGTCCTCTTCTGAAAGATTCGCGCCGTCGTGAACGAAATTATTGTGGCGCACCTCCAGCAGCCGCAGCGATTCCGGATCGAGATTCAGCGATTGGCGCTGTTTATACACCGCGTCCACCCGCGCAAAAAGTTTCGCGTTGAGATAGATCGCGTCATGGTGCGCCGCCAGCTTGGGCGCCTCCTCGGCCTGCACTTTCTGCAGCAAGGGATCGGTGTTCGCGGCAGATACGGCGCTGAAGGCCGCCATCGCGCGCTGAAAGAGCTGCCCGGTTTTCTCCATCGCCACCACGGTGTTCTCAAAGGTCGGCGCGGCCGGATCGTCCGCAATCGCCTGGATCTCCGCCAGTTCCTGCGCCATCCCCGCTTCGATCGCCGGCTGGTAATCTTCATCCTTGATCTTATCGAAGGGCGGCGCATGAAATGGCAAAGTGCTGGGCGCATAGAACGGATTCGCGGGCCCAAAAGTCGCCGCGCCGGCTTTCGCGGTCGCGGAGCCACCGGATTGCGTGGCGCCTTCGCCCGGAGCGTGCCCGGAAGTTTTGCCAGCGGTGTTCGCCGGCGTAGGTCCCGCAGCCAGCGCCATCGCCCCAATCGCAATGAATTCAATCATAAGTTTTAGCATGGCCTTCCCAAGGTCCAACGATCGGCGGTTTGTCGAATGAGATGCGGCAACGCCCCAATTGTAAGTGAATTCGAGAATCCTTCACAATACCCGGCCGTTTCGACCGTACGAACGGCGCGCCGCACGTTTTTTTCCGCGAGTTCAAATCTGAAGGGTGGAATTGTTTCGTGATCGCTTCCGTCGAACTAAGGTTGCGCCGCATGGTGCGTTGGCGCCTTGGGCGTAAACTTCGGAATCACAAATTCCTGCAGCAGATTGGTCGCGGCGGTTTCGCCAATTCCGATCAGCGCATTTTCAAACGTCAATGCCGCTCCGTTTCGGTCTTGCGCCGGATAATAAAGATTCGAGATGCCGCCGGCAGCCAGTTCGCCCACGATGCTGGAATAATTTGGCTGCCACCGTTTGTTGTCGCCCTTGCAAATCACCGAATTCGCAATCGCATAGAGTATCCGCGCTCGTGCGGTGCCCTCGCCTTTGTAAAAATATCGCGGATCTTGCTTCAGGAGCGATGGCAATATCGCGCTTCCGATAAAAGTGCTGGTGGCCGAATCCGCAAAGACGGCGCCGTAACGCTTGCCGTAGCCTTGCACCCCTTGCCCGTATCCGCCGAAATCATTTTGCGCTTGCTGCACTCCGGCGATGGCCCCGACCAATACGAAATTGACCGGGTCTACCGTGGTGCGCCAAGCCAACTCGAACTTTTGCTTCGGCCTCAAGGGCGCCGCATTGGGATAGTAGCTGACATAAAAATTCGGAATTGCCCCAAACACGCGCTGCTTCTCCTGCTCCTTGATCTCCGACTCCGCCATTTCCTGTCGCGGCACAGCCACTCGCACCTGGGTCACGGCGGTCGCCACAATCAACGCGGTCGGCGGCACCGCATAGGTTTCTCCCGCGCGCGCCACTCCGGTCACTACTTGCGTCGCCAGCCCCTCGGAGCTGATTGTCAGTTGAAACGGCCCCGGCGCCACATTCGCGAACAAATATTTTCCGTCGTCCCCCGTCACTTCCTCTTGCCCTGGCGATCGATCGTCGCGCGCCAGCTTCACCCGCGCGCCGGAAATCACCACTCCCGTCTGATCCACAACGGTGCCGCTAATCGTTGCCGCGGTAGCCTCCGCCGGAAGTTTTCCGGACAT
>JBAVQT010000618.1:0-2821 GCA_049694295.1 Candidatus Acidiferrales bacterium | reverse complement strand
AAGCAGCGAGGCCGCAAACAAGATTGCGAGCCTGCGCGAGAAAATCCGCCATCACGAACATTTGTATTACGTGAAAGACGATCCGGAACTTTCGGACGCCGGATTCGATCGTCTGATCCAGCAGCTCAAGAAGCTCGAGGAAGAAAATCCCAAGCTGGTCACGCCCGATTCGCCCACGCAGCGCGTTGGCGGGAAACCTCGCGACGGTTTTCAGACCGTGCAGCACAAAACGCCGATGGTCAGCCTGGACAATGCATTCTCTTTCGAGGAACTGGCGAATTTCGACAAGCGCGTGCGCGAGCTGACCGGTCGCGAAGAGATCGAATACATCGCTGAGCACAAATTCGACGGATTGAGCATGTCGCTGCAATACGAGAAGGGGACTCTGGCGCGGGCCGTGACGCGCGGCGACGGAACTACCGGCGAAGATGTGACGCCCAACGTGCGTACGATCCGTTCGATTCCGCTTTCGATCGAACCTGGGCTGCTGAAGAAAGCGGGCTTGCCATTGTCATTCGAGGTGCGCGGCGAAGCGATCATGACGCGCAAAGCTTTCGAAGCTCTCAATGAGGAGCAGCTGGTGCTGGGCGGCAAGCTATTCATAAGCCCGCGCAACGCGGCGGCCGGAGCGGTGCGGGTGCTGGATCCTTCGATTACCGCATCGCGCAAGCTCGGATTTTTTGCTTACTACCTGCTGGTGGACGGACGGCCGCCAAAGAAACGGCACTCTGAAGCGCTGGAAACGCTGGCACTGCTGCGTTTCCAGGCTAGCGAGGATTGGGAATTGTGCGAGGGCGTGGGCGACGTGGAGAAGTACATCACGCGCTGGGATGCCAAGCGCGAAAAGCTGGCATACGAAATTGACGGCATCGTGGTGAAGGTCAACGAGATTTCGCTGCAAAACGAGCTGGGCTTCACCTCGCGCGCGCCGCGCTGGGCCATCGCATACAAATATCCGGCGCGGCAGGAAACGACGATCATTCGCGAGATCGGCGTCAACGTGGGCCGCACCGGCGTGCTCACGCCCGTGGCGTTTCTCGATCCGGTGACTATTGGCGGAGTGACGGTGAGCCGCTCGACGCTGCACAATCTGGATGAGGTGCGGCGGCTGGATGTGCACGCGGGCGATACCGTGCTGGTGGAGCGGGCCGGCGAAGTGATCCCGCACGTGCTGAAAGTGGTGAAGCACGGCAGCGAAGAGAAAGAGTTCGCGATGCCGGCGAAATGCCCGGAATGCGGCACGCGCATTCATCACGACGAAGGTGAGGTGGCATATCGCTGCGTCAACGTGTCGTGCCCGGCGCGGCGCAAACAATCGCTGCTGCATTTCGCGGGGCGGCACGCCATGAATATCGATGGCCTGGGCGAAAAAATCGTGGACCAGCTCGTGGAGCAGAAGATTTTGGAAGACGCGGCGGGGCTCTATCGCCTGAAACTCGATACGCTCGCGAATCTCGATCGGATGGCCGAAAAATCCGCGCAGAACTTGCTGGACGAAATCGCCGCCAGCAAGAAAAGTCCACTGGCTCGACTCATTTACGCGCTGGGCATCCGCTTCGTCGGCGAACGCACCGGACAGTTGCTGGCGGCACACTTCGGCTCGCTCGAACAGATCGCCAAGGCGAGCATCGAAGAGCTCACCGAAGTGCATGAAATTGGACCGAAAGTGGCAGAAGGCGTGGCCGAATTTTTCTCCGAGCCCGCCAACCGCAAACTGATCGAGCATCTTCGCGCCGCGGGCGTCAATATGAAGGAAGAGAAGAAAGCGGCACTGTCGGACAAGTTTGCCGGCAAGACGTTCGTATTCACCGGCACCCTGGAGCGGCGCTCGCGCGAAGAGGCGGAAGCGCTGGTTGCAGCGCATGGCGGGAAGGCCGGCGCCTCGGTGAGCAAGAAGACCAATTATGTGGTGGTCGGCGCCGATCCCGGCTCGAAATTCGAAAAAGCCAAGTCGCTGGGCGTTCCGATCCTCGATGAAGCGCAGTTCGATAAACTGCTGGCCACGAAGTAACCGGACGCTGCGGCCGGCTTAATTATCGTATAATTGCGATTGGCGGGTGAGCCGGGTGATCGCCGGCCCGATCGCGCGAGCGTATCGGGCGGGAGGAAAGTCCGGACTCCGTCGCTGCGCGCTCGCAAGGGCCCGCAGCGAAAGGGCAACGCGCCTGGTAACGCCAGGGGGTTGCGCGGCGCAGCAAGCGAAGGCTTGCGGCAGCGGCGCGGCTACGGACAGTGCCACAGAAAATAAACCGCCTGAGACGCATGCACCTCGGTGGCAAGTTTTTGGCAAAACCAAAGACACGCCTCTTCCGGTCGCGCGCCTTCGGTAAGGGTGAAAAGGTGGGGTAAGAGCCCACCGCTCGCGTGGCAACACACGAGGCACGGAAAACCCCGCGTGGAGCAAGGCCAAATAGGAGGGGAGGGCCGGCCCGGCCCGTATGCGTTGCGTTCGCAAGAGCGCGGCGCTCTGACCCTCGGGTAGGCTGCTGGAGTCCCGGAGCGATCCGGGACCTAGAGGAATGATCGCCGCGCTGCGTCGGTTTAGTTCCGGCGAATTTGCCGGGAGCGCCAAGCGCGAGCTAGCTCAGGCTGGCTCGTGCGATGCAGCGGACAGAATCCGGCTTACAGGCTCACCCGCCAATTAGTATCGTGTTTTGAATCGGCTACTAGACGAAGGTACGTCGCTGCGAAGCAGGTTTGACGGAAGAACTTAGGATTCCGCGACGGATTTGCATGACTTACACTCTGTCTTGCCTTCCAGCGCTTCGCCCACCGGAAGTCAGCGCAGCAATTTTTCGCGATTTCGCCAATGCCGCTATTC
>JBAVQT010000617.1:0-11160 GCA_049694295.1 Candidatus Acidiferrales bacterium | reverse complement strand
CAAGTGGGCGGCTTTTTCTGCGGTGCTGGTCGTGCTGGTCTTCACCGACCTGCGCGAACGGCTGTTGCCCGATGTGGTCAACTTCACCGGCTTGGCTATCGCGCTGCTGCTGAGTTTTTTCACTCGACCATCGGACGGCGCCGCGCTATGGCTCGCGAATCGCGCGTTCGATTTCCCGCCGCCCGCGCCCGTGCTGTCGTTTGTGGACGCGCTGCTTGGAGCGGCGGTGGGCGGCGGCTTGCTGTGGCTGGTTAGCGAAGCCTATTTCAAATTGCGCGGGCACGAAGGCATGGGCCTGGGCGACGTGAAGATGATGCTGATGGCCGGCGCGTTCCTGGGCGCCAAGCGCACCCTGCTGACCATCCTCACCGGATCGGTGATCGGCAGCGTCCTGGGCATCGTCGTGATTCTCGCGCGCCGCAAGGAAGCGGACTACGAGCTCCCCTTCGGCACGTTCCTCGGCATGGCCGCCGTACTGGTGATTTTTTTCGGTACGCCTGTTGTGAACTGGTACCAATCGTTGTTCATGGTGCGGTAATGCAAGCAGCTCTGACGATTCTCGCCCCGGTCAAAACGCATTTGCCGGTTTCCTCGGCCGGGCTTCCCACCGGCATCTGGTACGCCGCGGCGCTCGCCGCGCTCCTCGTCGTCGTGATCGTCGGCATGGTGTATCTGGTGCGGAAATTCCTGCGTGGAGCTTCAGCCGCGCGCGTGGATGACTGGGAGCCGAAAGCTGGCTCGGAAAACGCTTCGGCGTTCATGACCGCTTCCATGCAGGGCGTCATCGAACGCCTGCGCGCGCAGGAGAAGGAGCTCGCGCGCCTGCACGCCTTGGCGCAGGAGCGCGCTCAGGAAAGCGAGCGCCTCACCGAAGAAGTCACTCGCAATATGCCCACCGGCTTGTTGCTGGTGAACGCCACCGGAGCGATCAGCTCTTCGAACCCGGCTGCGGAGCAGGCCCTGGGCGTGCCGCCGGTCCGCTACCGCGGCTACAAGGAAATTTTAGGAGCGGATTCCCAGCTCACGCGCATGCTGGCTGAGTGCCTGCGCGAAGGCACCACCATCCAGCGCGGTGAAGTCGAGCACGTGACGCGAGCGGGAGAAGTTCGGCATCTCGGCGTCACCATTTCGCCCATCTACCGTTCGCCGTCGCGCGGCGGAGCGGCGGCTGCGGGCGCGCAGCAGGAAAAGCGCGTTAGCGGCGCGCTCTGCCTGATGAGCGACCTCACCGAGCTGACCGCTCTGCAAACTCAAATTCGCTGGAAAGAAAATCTTGCCGCGCTCGGAGAAATGTCCGCCGGCATAGCCCACGAATTCAAAAACGCGCTGGCCACCATTTCAGGCTACGCCCAGATGATTCGCAGCGAGACCAAGCCGGGCGATGTCAGCGAGGCCCGCGAAAACTCCGAGCGCATTCTCGAGCAGACTCGCGCGCTCACTCACGTGGTCACGGAATTTTTGCGCTTCGCCAAGCCGCTCGAGATTTGCTACGAGACGGTGAGCATGGGTCCGCTCATCGAGCGCATCGCCGAGGAAGTCCGCGAAGCGATGCCCTTCTGCGCGGTCCAGTGCGAGGGAATTTTCCTGGAACTGCCGGGGGATGAAGCCCTGATCCGCCAGGCCCTTGTCAACCTCGGACGAAACGCCGCGGAATCCGCGCGCAGCGCGGGACCGGCAGCGCGGGTCTCGATTTCCGGAACCATGGAAGAATTGGGCGGCCGAAAATGGCAGCGCATTTGCGTGGCGGACAATGGAGCGGGAATTCCGGCCACCGATTTGCCCAAGATTTTCTTGCCGTTTTACACCACCAAGTCCGAAGGCACCGGTTTGGGTCTGGCCGTCGTTCAGAAAGTGGCGCTCCAGCATGGCGGCAGCATCGAGGCCAAAAATCGGGCCGGCGGCGGGGCTGAGTTCCTGCTATGGCTGCCCCTCCGCCAGGATGCCACCACCAGTGGCCGCGTTGAAACCACGGGTAGAGCCAGTGTTTGAGGCAACCCAACAAGTACAGGTAACCTTTGCGGCAGAGTCGCCAGGGCGGCTGCTTGGCGAGCGCCAAAGGCATCTAAACTGGCATTAGCTGGATGCCGGCGCGGCCGGCCGGAGGCTAGGATTATGCGCAATACAGCGTGGTTAGCGGTGGCGGCGGGAATCGTGCTGGTACCTGCCGGAGCATGGGCGCAGCCGCAGTCTGGCGCGGGCGCGGGATCGAATTCGGGCGGCGGACAGCAGCAGAGCTCGCAGCAATCAGGGCAATCTTCCGATCACGGCGGTTCCAGCCAGCAATCGGAACAATCGTCTGCGCCGGCGAGCGCGCCGGGCGCCACCACATCGAGCGCCAACGGATCGGGAACGCAGACGGATTCTTTGGTGGCCGCCGCGCGCAAAGCACGAGCGGAGAAAAAAGACACGCCGAAAACAGCCAGAACCTTCACCAATGACAATCTGCCCACCACCGGCGGAATTTCGACGGTAGGCGACAAGGGCGCGTCTAGCAGCGACGCCGGCTCAGGCGCGGACGCCTCCGCCAGTGGCGCCAGCGGATCGGGCGGCTATCCGGCGGGCGACGACGAAAAGGGCTGGCGCGCGTTTTTCGATAAACTCCGAACCAAGGAATCGCAGGATGAAGATGCGGTGGCCGTTTCCCAGCGCGAGTTGGGCCAGATCGGACCCCAGTTTTACACCGATCCGAACAAGGGCATGGTGCAGGAATTGACGCGCTCCGACATCAACAAGAAAACCGCCGAAATCGACGCCAAGAAAAAAGACGTCGAGACCGATAAAGCGGCAATTGCCAGCGCGGAAGACGCGTTGCGCGCAGCGGGCGGCGACGCCGGATGGGCTCGATAGGACCTTGCGAAGTGGAACCCGTCCTACTGGTCGAGGATAAAGCCGAGCTTCGAGCGATGCTCAAGAAGGCGCTCGAGCGCAGCGGCTACGTCGTCGACGAAGCTCCCGACGGCAGCGCGGCCATCGAGAAAGTTCGGGCCCGGCGGTACCTGGTGGTTCTCTCCGACTTAAAACTTCCCGGAAATTCCGGACTGGATGTGCTGCGCGAAGCGCGCAAGGCCGAGCCCACCCTGCCGGTCATCATCATGACCGCCTACGGCAGCGTTGACGAAGCGGTGACCGCCATGAAGGAGGGCGCCTTCGACTTCATCCAGAAGCCCGTGGATCTCGATCATCTGCGCCTCCTGATGGAGCGCGGCGCGCGCCAGCAGGAATTGCTTCGCGAAAACCTGCTGCTGCGCGAAGAGTATGCGGCGCGGTACGGATTTCCAAGAATTGTCGGCGAGCATGCGCGAATGAAGGAGGCCAGCCACATGGTGCAGCGCGTGGCGGCCACGGACGCGACCGTGCTGGTGCTAGGCGAGAGTGGCACCGGCAAGGAACTTTTTGCCCGCGCCATTCATCACCTCAGTGGCCGCGCGCAGCAGGCCTTTGTCGCGCTCAACTGCGCCGCGATCCCTGAAGGTCTGGTGGAGACGGAACTCTTCGGGCACGAACGCGGCGCCTTCACCGGAGCGGGCGCGCGGAAAATCGGAAAGATCGAGCTCGCCCACCGCGGAACCATTTTCCTGGATGAAATCGCCGACCTGCCACTGGCGATTCAGAGCAAGCTGCTGCGCGTCCTGGAAGAGCGGCGCTTCGTGCGCGTCGGCGGCACGCAAGAGATTGATGCTAATGTCCGCATCCTGACGGCGACGAACAAGGATTTGCAGGCTGCCGTGGCTGAGAAATCGTTTCGCGAGGATCTCTATTTTCGGATTTCGGCGGTGCCGATCACCGTTCCGCCGCTGCGCGATCGCGGCGACGACGTCTTGCTGCTGGCCGAACATTTTCTCGAGCGATTCCGGCGCGAGTTTCGCAAGCCCGGATTGACCCTGGGCCCCGGAACGCTGGCGCGCCTGCGAACCTATTCGTGGCCGGGCAACGTCCGCGAACTCCAGAATGCCATCGAGCGCGCGGCCATCCTCTCCAATGCCGACGAAATCGACGAGCGCGCTTTGCAACTGCCGGAACCGCGGCCGGCGGCGGATGACATGCCGGGTGGAATGCTCGAAGAAGCTTTCGCATGGGAAGGCCCCCTCGACGAAGTTTCGCAGCGTGCCGTGGCCCACGTCGAGCGTTTCAAAATTCAGAATGCGCTGCGCGAATCGAAATGGAATCGCACGCGCGCGGCCGAGCGGCTCGGCGTGTCGTATAAAACCCTGCTGACAAAAATAAAAAGTTTGGGGTTGGAGAATTGAAAGCGTCCGCTCAATCGCGCGTGGCAGAATGCAGGATCACGCTGCCGAAATTCCACGAGGCGAATTGCACTTGCGAAAATCCGCAGCGCGCGATCAGCGCGGCCAGAGCGGGCGGACTGGGAAATTTGGAGATCGATGCCGGCAGATAAGAGTAAGCGTCGCTGTCGCCGGAAATCGCTCGGCCCAGCCGCGGAAGGATATGCTGGAAGTAGAAGCGAAATAACGCGGCCATCGGGCCGTGCTCGGGCTCGGTGAATTCGAGGATGCCCAGCGCGCCGCCCGGCCGCAGGACTCGCGCGAATTCCAGCAGGCCATGTTCGTAGTTGGAAAGATTGCGAAAACCGAACGCCGAAGTAACCAGATCGAAAGAATCGGATGGAAACGGAAGCGAGAGCGCGTCGGCCGCGATAAAAATCGCCGAAAGTCCGCCGCGCTTTGATTTCTCGCGCGCCTGGAGCAGCATCGGCTCGACGAAATCGCTGGCGAAAATCGGCAGCCGCGAACCAACCGCGGCGCGCGGAAGTGATCGCGCTCGCGCGCGATCCAGCGCAAACGCCAGGTCGCCAGTGCCGCAGCAGATATCCAGGATGCGAGCGTCCGGACGCGAGAGTATTTGGCGAAAATGGCGCGAGGTTCGGCGGCGCCAGAGACGGTCGAGCGAAAACGAAAGCAAATGATTGAGGAAGTCGTAGCGCGGCGCGATGCGCGTGAACATTTTCCGGACGCGCGCCGAGGCATCGCGCTCGTCCAGCGCCCCGGCGGGCCGCGTCCCGGGAAGTTTTTCAGGTCCGCGCAAAGTCATCACGGTGTCACAGCGCGGACTGCGCTTCGGCGCGCGCCAACATCGCCGGAAGAGCTGCGAGTGCTTGCGAGACCACTTTCCAGGGCACTTCGATGCCGCTGCGAGCATGGCCCACTCGCGGGACGAGAACCCAGCGAATACGGCCCCCGCGGGACTTCTTATCTCCGGCAACGATCCTACGAAGCTCGGAGGCCCGGATGCCATCAAGCGCCGGGAGCGGCCCCACGCGCGCGATGAGCCGGAGTATCCGCTCGCCGTGGCGCGGAGCAAGATGGGCGGACGCTACGGAAAGCAGTGTCGCGGCGGCCATGCCCCAAGCAATTGCTTCGCCGTGCAAGAAGCGCCGATAGTGAGTGGCGGATTCGAACCCGTGGCCGAGTGTGTGGCCAAAGTTGAGAATTTCGCGGAGGCCGGACTCGCGCTCATCGCGGGAAACCACGCGGGCCTTGATGCGAATCGAGCGGTCAATGATGCGAGCGAGCGCGGCGGGATCGCGCCGCAGGCAAGATAGGAGATGGCGTTCCAGAAAATCGAAAAGCGCGGGATCGGCGATGATGCCGCACTTGATAACCTCGAAAAGACCGGAGCGGAATTCGCGATGAGGAAGGGTGCTGAGAAGGTCGGGGTCGGCAATCACCAGTGACGGTGGGTGGAACGAGCCCACCAGATTCTTTCCTTCCGGGAGGTCGACGCCGGTCTTACCGCCAATGGAGGAATCCACTTGTGCAACTAGAGTGGTGGGAATGTGGACCAGACGAACGCCGCGGAGATAAGAGGCCGCGACGAATCCAGCAACGTCACCCACTACACCGCCGCCGACGGCTACCAGGACGGAGCGGCGGTCGGCGCCGGACTGAACGAGCGCGCGGCACAGTGCTTCGACGGTGTGCAGATTTTTGGCGGCTTCGGCATCGTCGAACAGAATTACCCGCCGACGCGAGATCCCGGGCAAGGAGCGGCGAACTTTCTGGTTGAGATGCGACCACACTCGAGGAGAAGAGAGCAGAAAGACGCTGGTAACATCGCTCAGTCGCGAGATGAGAGAGGACGCACGGGCGAGCGATCCCGAGTGAGAGTGAACGTCGTAAGAGCCCGCGGAGGATCTGACGCGAATGATTGGCATAGATGATTTAGAAATTTAGCATGAAAGCCGGAAGGCGTGAGGGCTGAGTAGCGCCTGGTGAGCAGACAGCAGATTGACGATGCGGCCGCGTGGCACGCAGGAATTACGGCTTCGCAACTCGGGAACTCTTGAGATCAGTCGCCCGGAATCGGAGGAGCGGGATTGGGAGCTGGGAGCCAGTACGAGGCGAACAGAGGGATCAGGAAGAGGATGGCGAAGGGGGCAGTGATCATGCCTCCGACCACCACACGCGCGAGAGGCTGTTGAGCCTGGACGCCGATGCCGGAGGATAGCGCAGCGGGAAGAAGACCGAGTCCCGCGGCGAAACAAGCCATTAGAACCGGGCGCATTTCATCGAGTGCGCCGTGTTCGATGGCGTCCAGCGCGTGCGCCGCACCGATTTCCTTGCGGCGGATACCGGAGACGAATACCACGCCGCCGAGAGTGGAGACACCAATGACGGACGCGAAGCCGACCGCGGCGGAGATGCTGAAGGGCGTGCCGGCGACGAGAAGCGAGAAGACGCCACCGGTCATAGCGAAAGGAAGCATGGCGAGAACCAGCAGCGCGTGCCTGAGAGAATTAAACGCGGTGAACAGGAGAAGCAAGATGATGAGCAGGCTGATGGGGAGAACGACGGCAAGACGGCGCTGCTCCTTGCGGAGACTATCGTATTCACCTGCCCATTCGTAATGATAGCCATGGCCGAGATGGACGTTTTGGTTGAGGCGCTGCTGGACCTCTTGAATCGTGCCGGCCAGATCGCGGCCGCGGACGCTGAATTTCACGGGAATATAGCGGCGTCCGTTTTCGCGGTAGATCATGAACGCGCCTTCGTGGAGCGAAACGTCGGCCACTTGGCCGATGGGAACGTGACCTCCGTCCGGAGTGGGAAGCAAAATATTGCGAATGGCTTCTGGCGTGGCGCGAAATTCGGGCTGATAACGAATCACGAAATCGAAGCGGTGGTCGCCCTCGAGGATTTGCGTGGGCGCGAAGCCACCGATCGCGGCCTGAACGGCGGCGTTGAGATCGGCTGCCATTAACCCGTAGCGCGCACTGGCAGCTCGGTCGATAGAGATGAGGAGTTCGGGTTGGCCGGTTTCCTGGAAAACAGCGAGATCGGCGACGCCGGGAACCTTGGCCATGACGTCACGAATTTCTCCGGCCTTTTCGACAAGAACGTCAATATCGTCGCCGAAGAGCTTCAGCGAATTTTCGCCTTTTACGCCTGACATGGCTTCTTCGACATTGTCTTGAATATTCTGCGAAAAATTGAAATCTACGCCGGGAAATTTCGAGAGCTCAGAGTCCATCTGGCTGACGAGCTTGTCTTTATTGAGACCGCGGGGCCATTTCCCGGGTCTCTTGAGCGAGACCATGAATTCGATGTTGTTAAAAGTGGTGACGTCGGTGCCGTCATCGGGACGCCCCATCTGGGAAACGACCTGAGTGACAACGGGATAATTCAGCAGGATTTCGCGGATGTCGCGAGCCATGCGGGCAGAATCCTCGTAGGCAACGTCCTGCGGAAGCGTGGCGCGAATCCATAAGTTGCCTTCCTCGAGCTTAGGCATGAATTCGCCTCCGAGGAACGAGCCGACGATCAGGGTGGCGACCATGGCAACCGCGGCGACAGCAAGCGCCGGGCGGCGATGCGAGAGAGTCCACGTGAGCGAAGATTCATAGCGGCGATGAAACCAGGCGACCAGAAGCGTATCACTGCGGCGAATTCTATCGCGGCGGAGAAAAGAAGCGAGAACGGGCGAAAAGAAAACGGCAAACAGCAGAGCGCCGGTAAGCGCGAAACCGTAGGTCTCCGACATGGGCGCGAAAATCTTTCCAGGGACGCCCTCCATGGTGAAGAGCGGGATGAGCGCAACGATGATGACCAGGACAGAAAAGAGGACTGGGCGAACGGACTGAGCGGTGGCATCGGCGATCAGGTCGAAATTGCCAGCGTCCGGTGATGCGGACTGGAGACTGCGATAGATGCATTCGAGGACGATGACCGAAGCATCCACGAGAATGCCGAAATCTATAGCGCCGATGGAGATGAGATTGGCGGAGCGCCCACTGACCACCATGAGCGCAAAGGCGAAAAGCAGAGAGCACGGAATCGTCAGGGCTGCGATCAGGGAAATCGGAATGTCGCCGAGAAAGATGACAAGAGTAAAGGTGACGAGAATCAAGCCGAGAATGACAACTTCGCGGACCGTGTCGGTGGTGAGGTGAATCAGGTTGGTGCGATTGTAAAGCTCCTGGATTTTCATGCCGGGCGGGAGCAATCCGCCATTCAGATCCTTTATTTTTTGCGCGAGTGCACGAAGAGCGGGAAGAGATTGCTCGCCGCGCTGGAGGAGGACGATGCCTTCGACGGCGTCATCATCGTGATCCACGCCGACCTGGCCGAGACGTGGCTCGAAGCCTTCATGAACGTCGGCCACATCGCGAAGATAAACGGGCACGCCGTTGCGCGAAGTGATGAGGACGCTTTGCATTTCGGGGATGGATTGGAGGAGACCGAGGCCGCGAACGTTGACGGACTGGCTGCCGAGAGTGAGGTAGCTGCCACCGACGTTGGCATTGCTGGAGGTAACGGCGGAAACGACCTGCGGAAGAGTGACGTTGTATTGAAGCAGCTTGCGAGGATCGATTTCGGCGACGTACTGGCGGGTGGTGCCACCAAAGCTGGCAACGTCAATGATGCCGGAGACCTGCTTGATCTCGCGAGTGACAAACCAATCCTGCGTGGCTTTTATTTCGTTGAGCGAATAGCCGGGGGCGTCGATTTTATAGCGGTAAATTTCGCCGACGGGAGATTCAGGAGAGAGTTGCGGGGAGAGATTCGCGGGAAGCGTGGCCAACTGGAGCCGATTGAGAACTTCCTGGCGGTCCCAATAGTAGTCGCTGTCGTAGCTGAAATAAATTTTCACGTCGCTGAGTCCGAAGATGGAGATGGAGCGAACGTAGGTGATGCGCGGAATGCCGAAGAGGACCGTTTCAATGGGAACGGTGACCTGGCGCTCCATTTCCTCCGCGGACCAGGAGGGATTCTGGGTGATGACTTCGACGAGCGGCGGCGAGGGATCAGGATACGCTTCGATATCAAGGCGGACAAAAAAGTAGATGCCCGCGGCGATCCACGCGCAAAGAATGACGAGCACCAGGGGACGATAGCGGAGGAGAGTGTCTACCAGACGTCGCACGAGAGCCGACCTTTGCGTATGCGTTTTCGGGAACTCATGGCTGCGCCGCAGCGCGAAGCAGCAACGCGCCCTGGGAAATGATGGTGTCACCGGGCCTAAGGCCGGTCAGAATTTCGAGCGAGCCGTCCACGGAGCGTCCGAGCGTGACGTTGCGTCGCTCAAAGTGGCCGTTTCCCTTCCCGACGTAGACGTAGGAGTCATTCCCTTCCCGAACCACGGCAGAAGCCGGGAGAAGAATGCCGGAATTGGAAGAGCGCAGGACGCGAATCGAGCCAAACATCGACGGCTTGATGCGATCTCCGGGGTTTGGAAGGATGACGCGAAGATGTAGGGTGCGCGTAATAGGGTCCACGGTATCGGAGATGACGCTGACTCGCCCGGTCCATTGCTGGCCGGGATACGCGTTTAGCGTGACGGTGGCGGCCTCGCCGGATTTCGCGGCGGCTAAATCTTTTTCGTAGATGTCGCCAACAGCCCAGACCGTAGAAATGTCGGCGATGGTGCATAGTGGAGCAGGAGCGGCGAGAGCGGTGGAGAATTCGCCGGAGGCAGCGCCGATATCGGTGACAACTCCGGAACGAGGCGCGACCACGCGAAGCTCGGACGAGGGATGATCGGGATCCATACCGAGAACATGAATCTGTTCGCGTGTGGCGTTTAGCTCGGCGCCGGAGGATTGCGCGTCGGCCTGGGCTTGCTGAAAGTCGCGATCGGCAATGGCGTGGTGAGCGAGAAGGTCGCTGGCGCGAAGAAGTTCTTTCTGTTTGACGTCGTTGTCCGCGAGAGCCTTATGATAATCGGCGAAAGCGCGAGAGAGGTCACTCGAATCGATGAGGGCAAGAGTCTGGCCCTTTTCGACGCGGTCCCAGGGACGGACTTTCATTTCGACGATGCGACCGCCTGCGGGCGGGAACACGTGCACGACGCGCGTGGGGTCAGGATCGATGTGGGCGGCAAGATCGAGGTAATCGGGAATTGGGACGGACTGGACGGCCAGAGTCTGGATGCCTTTGGCATCGGGTGCGATGTAATCGGAAGATACGGAATCGGAGCCAGGCGAGGCGGGAGTATTGGAGTGGCCACAGCCCGCAAGAAGAGAAACCAGGCTCGTGGCGAGCAGGAGCAGGAACAAAGACTGTGCGGCAGAAGCTGAGGAACGCAGCAACCTACGAGACCGCAGGCGTCGAAGCGACGGGGATACATCGTTCGAAGAAGACATTTCTTTCTTCACCTTCAAATTATTTCCGGCCGGAAATGCGCCACACGCAAATGTCGCGGCCATATCTTCGTGGAGTTGTGCGGTTAGAGGCAGCCGCTGGGTACTGGCGGGAGAACGTCTAGAGGAAGGCTACGGGAGGAGCCCGGTCGCCTACGGCCGGAGTTGGGCGCAAAGCGGGCGCAAAATACAGGTCCGAAAGCAGTGAGGCGACAAACCTGGGCTCCCCGACAATGACGGATCTCGCAGCCAGGGCGGTCAGCGAATGAGCGCCGAGGCCTGCGGAGTACGGGCGAATGGCCGAAGCGTTTAGGGACGAGGCGTGGCGGCGCGCGGCAACGCTGTCTTCCATGAAGACGATCTCGGAATGGAGATCATCGGTCAGTGAAACCGCAAAAAAGAGAATGACCAGTGCGCAGACAATGGCGGCAGCTTCTCGGAAGGGATCGCGAGGCCGACGATGGGTGCCGAAAGCGCGCGTCCATGAGACGCACCAAAGCACGATCCCAGTGATCGCGAACGAAAGCCAAAGATCGTTGAGAAATGACTCCACTGACCGGTTC
>JBAVQT010000616.1:0-8701 GCA_049694295.1 Candidatus Acidiferrales bacterium | reverse complement strand
CTCCACGATCGCACGGCTCAGGTTCGTGGTGGCGTCCAAGTGGGCAAATGTTGCCGCCGGAGCCGGGTCCGTATAGTCGTCCGCGGGCACGTAAATCGCCTGCACTGAAGTGATCGATCCATTCTTGGTCGAGGTGATGCGCTCCTGCAACTCGCCGATTTCCGTGTTGAGGTTCGGCTGATAACCCACCGCGGAAGGCATGCGCCCCAGCAATGCCGAAACTTCCGATCCCGCCTGCACGAACCGAAAAATATTGTCAATGAAGAGCAGCACATCCAGATGCTCCTCATCGCGGAAATATTCCGCCACCGTCAATCCCGTCAATCCCACGCGCAGACGCGCGCCGGGCGGTTCCGTCATCTGCCCGTAAATAAGCGAGCATCGCGACTTCTCCGAATTCCCAGGCACTACGACTCCCGATTCCTGCATTTCCAGCCACAGATCGTTTCCTTCGCGCGTGCGCTCGCCAACTCCCGCGAACACCGACACGCCGCCGTGCTTCATCGCGACGTTGTGAATCAATTCCTGAATTAGCACGGTCTTGCCCACGCCCGCGCCGCCGAAGAGACCGATCTTGCCGCCCTTCAAGTACGGCTCCATCAGATCCACGACCTTAATCCCCGTTTCGAACATTTCGAGCGTCGTGGATTGATCCACCAGCAGGGGCGCGGCCCGGTGAATCGGATATCGCTTCTCCGTTTTTACTTCGCCCAGTTTGTCCACCGGCTCGCCGAGCACGTTCAGAATGCGTCCCAGCGTGCCGCGACCCACCGGCACGGTGATCTGCTCGCCAAGGTCAGTGGCCTTCATTCCGCGAACCAGCCCCTCGGTGGGCTTCATCGCCACGCAGCGCACGCGCCCTTCACCAAGGTGCTGCTCCACTTCCGCGATGATGTCGATCGGCTCCGGCACGTCGAAGCCTTCGCTCGTCACACGCACCGCGTTATAGATCTGCGGCAGATGGCCCGCCTCAAACTGCACGTCCACCACCGGCCCGATCACCTCGACCACTTTTCCCGTCTGCTGTTCCTTCGTCGCCATCTCTCGCGCTCCTGAATTCGCTGCCGGAACTTTACGCAATCGCTATCTGCGGCTCACGAAGTTGCCGAAGCTGCTCCGCTCACGATCTCGATGATTTCCTTGGTGATGCTCGCTTGTCGAATCTTGTTCATCTGCAGCGTCAGCTTATCGATCAACTCGCGGGCATTCCTGGTGGCGGAATCCATCGCCGTCATTCTGGCCGCGTGCTCCGCCGCCGCTGACTCGAGCAGAATCCGGAAAACCTCGGCCTCGAGATAACGCGGCACCAGTCCGGCAAAAATTTCGGCCACTGGCTGTTCGTAGATGTAATCCACCAGCAATTCTCCGCTCGGTCCAACTCCCTGCACTGGCAACGGCTCGCTCGATCCCGCCTGTTCCGCCAACTCTTTTTCGGCGCCCACGGTCTCTTGCACCGTGGATGGATCGATCGGCAGCAGCTTTTCAGCTCGCAATTTCTGCACCATCACGTTTTTAAACTCGTTATAGATCGCGTACACAGCATCCACTTCCCCGTTGGCATAGGCCGCAGCTGCTTGCGCGGCAATTTCCCTGGCCTTTGAAAATTCCACGTGACTGGAAACATCCATGAACTCGCCAACGAAACTGTATCCACGCCGCCGCAGCGTTTCGCGGCCCTTGCGTCCGACCACGATCACTTCGATTTTCTTTCCTTTGTGGGCGCCGAAAAATTCCATCGCCCGGCGGATCACGTTTGAATTGAATGCTCCGCACAGCGCCCGATCGCCGGTCAGCACCAGCACCAGAATCCGCTCTTCCGGCCGCCGCGCGAGCAGCGGGTGCACAGCCTCCTCCATGCGCGCCGCAGCCGATCGCAGCACGCGCAGAATTTCCTTCGCATAGGGCCGTGCCGCGAACACGCCCTCCTGCGCGCGTCGCAATTTCGCCGCAGCCACGAACTTCATGGCTCGCGTGATTTGCTGCGTGCTTTTTACGGAGCGAATGCGCCGCCGGTAATCGAGTAGGGTGGCCATGGAAGTTTAGGCTTTCGGCGTCTGCATCCTCAGGTTGCCGCGCCGGCTTTTGCGCCTTCGGCGATGCTGGCCTTAAAGCTCTCCGCAAACGCTTCCAGCGCCTTGATGGTTTCTGCTTTCGTCGCATCGTCGAGTTGTTTCTTATCGCGAATCGCCGTCAGCACGCCGGGGAAATTCGTCTCCGCGAACGGATACAATTCCGCCTCGAACCGCCGGCATTCATCGACCGGCAGATCATCCAGGAATTTGTTGCCGCTCGCGAAGATGATCAACACCTGCTTTTCCACCGGCAGCGGCTGGAACTGATCCTGCTTCAGCACTTCCACCAGTCTCTGCCCGCGGGCCAGTTGGGCCCGCGTCGCCTTGTCCAATTGTTCGGTGCCGAATTGCGAAAATGCCGCCAGTTCGCGATATTGCGCCATGTCCAGCCGCAGCGTGCCGGCCACCTGGCGCATGGCCTTAATTTGCGCGTTGCCGCCCACGCGACTCACGGAAATTCCCGCGTTGATCGCGGGACGAATGCCGCTATTGAAGAGATCGGCCTCCAGATAAATCTGTCCGTCGGTGATGGAAATCACGTTGGTGGGAATATACGCGGAGACATCGCCCGCCTGCGTTTCGATCACCGGCAGCGCGGTCAGCGATCCTGCCCCCATCTCGTCATTCAGCTTGGCCGCGCGCTCCAGCAGCCGCGAATGAAGGTAGAAGACGTCGCCCGGAAACGCTTCGCGTCCCGGCGGGCGCCGCAATAGCAGCGAAATTTCCCGATACGATTGGGCGTGCTTGGAAAGGTCGTCGTAAAAGCAGATCGCGTGGCGCTTGGTGTCACGGAAATATTCTCCGATCGCGCAAGCCGCAAAAGGCGCGATATATTGCATCGACGCAGCTTCCGACGCCGACGCGGCGACCACGATGGTGTATTCCATCGCGCCGTAATCGGCCAGCGTCTTCACCACCTGCGCGATCGTGGATCTCTTTTGTCCGATCGCACAGTAAATGCAAATCATATCGCCGCCCTTCTGGTTCAAAATCGTGTCCAAGATGATGGCGGTCTTTCCCGTTTGGCGGTCGCCGATGATCAGCTCGCGCTGTCCGCGTCCGATTGGAATCATGGCGTCAATGGATTTGATTCCCGTTTGAATCGGCTCGCGCACCGGCTGGCGATCAATCACGCCCGGGGCCAGGCGCTCGAGCGGATTGCGCTGGGTTGCCTGGATCGGCCCCTTGCCGTCGATCGGATTTCCCAGCGCGTCCACGACTCGCCCGATCAGCGCTTCGCCCACCGGCACGGACATGATCTTGTTGGTGCGCTTGACCGTGTCGCCTTCCTTGATTTCGGTGTAGTCGCCGAGCAGCACGGTGCCAACCTGATCCTCTTCCAGGTTCAGCGCGATTCCGAATACGTCGTGGGGAAACGCGATCATCTCGCCGGCCATGCACTTGTCGAGCCCGTGAATGCGGGCGATTCCATCGCCCACCGAAATCACCGAGCCGACTTCCTCGACCGCCACCGTCTGCTGGTAATTTTCGATCTGCTCGCGCAGAATCTTGGTGATCTCGTCCGCTTTAATATTCGCCATCCCCGCTCCTATTCGCCTTCGAGCTGCTCGCGCAGCCGCGTCAACTGTTCGCGCACCGAGCCGTCGTAAATCGTCGAGCCCACGCGCGCCACCGCACCGCCCAGCAGCGCTTCATCTTCCACGAATTTTGCTTCGATCTTTTTCCCCGTCCGGCGCTCGAGCGCCGCCGCCAATTCCTTCTTTTCCGCTGCGCCCAGCTCCTCCGCCGTGGTGATTTCCGCTTCCGCGATTCCCAGCCGCGCGTTCAATTGCGCGCCAAACGCCGCGCGAATTTCTCCCAGCAATTCCGTCCGTCCGCGGTCCATCAGCAGCATCGCGAAATTCCGTACCGCGGATTCGAGCTTCATCTTCGCCGCTACCTGCTCGATCACCTTTAATTTGTCTTCGCGATCCACCGCGGGACTCTCCAGGAAATTTCGAAGGTCCGCCGATCCCGCGTAAACCTCCGCCCAAGCATCGAGATCGCGCTTCACTTCGTTGCCGCGCTGGTGCTCGAGCGCAACGTCCGCCAGCGCCGTCGCGTATCGGGTTGCCACAGCGCCGTTCAATTGGCGCTCCCATCCAGCTCAGCGACGAATGTCTTCAGCAGCGCGGCTTCCGCGGCCGGCGTCATCTCGCTGCGCAGCACCGCTCCGGCCCGGTCGATGGCCATGCGCGCCGCCAGCACCCTCAACTCCAGCCGCGCGACGCGATCCGCCGCAGCAATTTCCGCCTGCGCGCTGCGCTCGATTATTTGCGCTTCCTCTTTGGCCTGCGCTCTGAGGCGCAGGGCTTCCGCTTCGCTGTCGCGCTTGGCTTCGAGCCTCAGCGCGGCCACTTCCGGTTCCAGATTCGCTAATTTAATTTCCACTTCGCGCCTGCGCGTCTCCGCCGCTTCCCGCGCGCGCGCACCCTCGGCGATCTTCGCGGAAATCTCTTGGGCATGCTTCCGGAAATATGGCGAGGCCCTGTGGAAACCCCACGCAATCAGCACCACGACGATTCCAAAATTGACCCAGCGAAATATTTGTCCCGTGGGCGAATCCGCGGGTGAGTGCTCGCCCTCCGCCGCCACAGCAGGCGCGGCCGCCAGCAGCGCGCCGAACCCGGCCGCCAAACTCGCTCGGAGGAAAGCCTTCATCGCGCCGCTCCGCCGCGTCCGGCTCCGCTCGAAGGGCCGCCTGAAGACTCGCGCAACACTGCCTGCGCAATCTCCCGGGCCAGCGCGGGGGTATCGCGCTCGATATCCGCTCGCGCCGACGCCACTTCGCCGGCGATACGCTTCTTGGCATCAACCACGTCTTCCTGCGCCCGCGCCCGCATCGCCTTCAGCAATCGCGCGCGATCCTCCATCACCACTTGCCGCGCGGTCTCCTGCTCGACATAAATTTCCGCCAGCGCCTTGCGCTTCGCCTCGTTATAGGTGTCGAGTTCCTGCTTGGCCGCCGCTTCCACTTGCACGGCCTCGGCGCGAGCGCCCTCGATTTGCGCGTGCCTTTCCGCAATCACCTTTTGAACCGGCGCGAAGAACGCCCAGCGCATGAAAAGGTAAAACAGGAATACCAGAATGACAGTGGGGACCGCCTGAAGAAACAGTTCGCCGAGTTGGTGCAGAATTACCATCGCCCCCAGACAGTCCTGTCACTACTAAGCTTTTCGAAGTGCTCCTGCTTTTGGAGTTGGCTCAGCCGCTGGTGTGCCACACCCTGACACAGTTCCAAGGCCAGCAGAGCTCAATATTATTGCATCGGCTCTCGTGCGCGTCAACGCCGCGAGCACGAGTGCGATGCGCAATATTCACCGGATGATTTAATTTCTTTATCGCCCGCGGCAGCATCGTGGAGCCGCCGCAACTGTGCGCGGAAAAGAGCCGGCGCTTCGCACGACTCTTCGGCTACGCGCCGGCCCGCGCGATTTTCATGCGACGCTACCTCGAGAGGGCTTCGGCGCCGGCTTGCGCCACCGCATGATCGTTTTCGACGGAACTGCCGCTTACGCCGACCGCTCCGACGACCTCGCCTTTCGCGTCCTTCAGAACCACTCCGCCGGGAAAAGTGATCAATCCTCCGTTGCTGTGCTCGATGCCAAACAGCGGTCCGCCGGGCTGCGAGAGTTTTCCGATCTCGCCGGTGTTCATATCGAACCACCGCGCGGTGCGCGCTTTCTTGATGGAAATATCGATGCTTCCGAGCCACGCGCCATCCATCCGCGCAAACGCTTTCAAGTTTCCACCGGCGTCCACCACGGTAATATCCATCCTGGTGCCGAGCTCGAGCGCTTTTTTCTTTGCCGCCACCACGATCTTTTCCGTTGCTTCCAACGTCAAATCTGCGGGCATCAACTCCTCCTTGTGGATATCTTGGCCGTCACTGCGGCTCAGCATCATAGCAGACGGCGCATTCACTCAGCTTTGCGATGCACATAGTAAATTACGCCGCTATGATCGTCGGTCAGCAGAAACGCATCCGGCCCCACGCGCAGAATTCCGCACGGGCGTCCATATATTTTCCCATTTCGCAGAAATCCGGTGATGAAATCCCGCGGCGCGGAGCCTTTCGCCACGCGCACGACGCGATAGCCGCGCCCGAGGCTCGCATTTGATGCGCCGTGCAACGCAACCAAAAATGAATCGCGCAACGCCGGGTCCGATGAGCTGGCGTCGAAATATTCGAGTCCCAATGGCGAGCTATGGGCGGCAAACGTCGCAAAGGCCGCGGGGACGCGCGCGCAATCAATTCGCTTGGGCGATGGCCCCAGCTTGGGATCGCTCGCGACTTTGCCGTTGACGAAATAGCAGTAGGGCCAGCCGTAATTTTTCGCCTCCGTCACGGGCGCATCGTTCGAGTCGAGCGCAAACATGGTGTCATCCGGCGCGTTGTCGCCGAGGTGATCCGCGCCCATATTTGTGGCATACAGCGCGCCATTGACCCACTCCATGCCGACAGCGTTGCGCAGCCCGCGCGCGATGATCCGCGCATTTTTCCCGTCGGGATCCATCACCGAAACGGTCGCGCGAATTTCTTCTTTCTCTTCACACACGTTGCAACTGCTTCCCACCGCGACGTACAGCTTCGCGCGCCCGCCCTCTTGGCCAAAGGCGACGGTTCGGGTCAGATGCCATCCGCCGTATTTGTAGCTGAGGCCATAATCGGGATAGGTCGTAAGCGTCTGCGGCGGCCCCGATGGCGAAGCATCTCCCGCATGAAAGGGAAATCGTTCGAGGCGATCGGTCAGCGCGACGTAGAGCCAGGTCTGCCCGGCAGAATCAGTGTAAAACGCGATGTTATTCGGATTGCGTTGTTTCCGCAGATACGGAATGACGCGCGCGATCTTGCCAGTCTTCGCGTCGAAGCCATCCAGAATGTAGATCGTCCCGTCGGAGTTGTCGGAGAGGTCGTGCATGTCGGTGGCAAAAATCCGGCCGTCGGGCGCCTTGGTGAGAAACCGCACGCGGCGCAATCCCTGCGCTGCGATCGAAATATCGTAACCCTCCGGCAAATTCAGCGCGAAGGCCGCTCCATTGCGCAGCGTGATCGCGTGCGGCACGAACTTGCTCGCGGAAGTTGGATGCGCCTGCTCCGCCGCAGACTTCGCCATCATCATCGCCGCCATTGCGGCGATCACCGCGACCAATCCTCGCGCCATTCGGCTTTTCATCGCTCTCGCATTCAATGGGCCGGCCACGTCATGCCGATCGGCATGGCGCGGCCGAAAAACCGACACAATCGATTCGCAACAGCATTGCTGGCGCGGTTGCACGGTTCTCCGCTAGAATCTTTCGTTGCGGCTGCGCGCGCGTGCTTCGCTGTGCGGACCGCCATTTACAAGGAGACTTTCCATGCCCGCTTTCGCCGGCGTTGACTTCCTCGACTTCGATTCCGTCCTCAGCGACGAAGAAAAGCTGGCTCGCGGGACCGCTCGCGAGTTCGTGGACAAGGAAATCATGCCCATCATCGAGCAGTACAATCGCGAGGGCAAATTTCCCGTCCAACTTGTACCGCAAATGGCCGAGCTCGGCCTGTTTGGCGCGAGCCTGAAAGGTTATGGCTGCGCGGGAATGTCCAACGTGGAATACGGACTGGTAACGCAAGAGCTCGAGCGCGGCGATTCCGGCCTGCGCAGCTTTGTTTCCGTGCAGTCCGCGCTGGTGATGTATCCGATTCACGCCTTCGGCACCGACGCGCAAAAAGACAAATGGCTGCCGTTGCTGCAGCAGGGCAAGGCCATCGGTTGCTTCGGCCTGACGGAGCCGCAATTCGGGTCGAATCCGGGCGGGATGCTTACGCGCGCCGTCAAAAAGGGCGGCGACTACATTCTGAACGGCGAAAAAATGTGGATCACCAGCGGCTCGATCGCCGATGTGGCCGTGATCTGGGCCAAGTGCGAAGACGATAAAATTCGCGGCTTTCTGGTTGAAAAGGGCACGCCGGGATTCAAGGCCTGGGACGTGCACGGAAAATATTCGCTGCGCGCTTCGGTGACTTCCGGGCTGGCGATGACCGATTGCAAAATTCCGGCGGAAAATCTGCTGCCCGCCGTGGAAGGCTTGCGCGGCCCGCTTTCGTGCCTCAATCAAGCGCGTTACGGCATCGGCTGGGGCGCTATCGGCGCAGCCATGGCGTGCTACGACACCGCGCTGCGCTACGCGAAAGAGCGCAAGCAATTCGATAACAAGCCCATCGCTTCCCATCAACTGGTGCAGGAAAAACTGGTGTGGATGATCACCGAAATCACCAAGGCACAATTTCTCGCGCTGCAGGTGGGCCGCCTGAAGGACCAGGGGCGCGTGCATCCCTCGCACATCTCGATGCTGAAGATGAACAACGTCAGCATCGCTCTCGACATCGCGCGCAAAGCCCGCGAAATTCTGGGCGCCAACGGCATCGTGGACGATTACCCCATCATGCGCCACGCCAACAATCTCGAATCCGTTTTCACCTACGAAGGCACCAACGACATCCACAAACTGATCATCGGCGAGCGTATCACTGGCATTTCCGCGTTTTAGCGCCCTATCGCAGGCCACCCCCTCCCCCCCGGGGTGTGTAACCGGGTCGCGCAGCTCTAGAAAACCCTTCGGACCAGCATTGTTGACCCTGGAGCTGAAAC
>JBAVQT010000615.1:0-6033 GCA_049694295.1 Candidatus Acidiferrales bacterium | reverse complement strand
CAGGATTTTCCGGTGACGAATCTGACGACGGGCAACGAACCGCAGGCGGTCGCGACAGGCATCACGCACAACAGCGCGTCGGGGAGTTCGACCAACGAAGACCTGGTGGTGGCGAATTTTCAGGCGGCCACAGCTTCGGTTTATCTGGGCAAAGGCGACGGCACGTTCGCGGAACGAGTTGATTATCCCACCGGCGCAGGACCCGTGGCGCTGGAGCTGGCCGATCTGAATAAGGACGGGAGCCTGGATATCGCGACGGCGAACCAAACCGCCAACACGGTATCGATCCTGCTGGGCAATGGCGACGGAACATTTGGGGCGAAAGTGGATTTGCCGACTGGAAAAACGCCGGTGGCTGTGGTGAACGGAAATTTTCACGATACTAATGGGAAGGGCGATCAGGATTTGGCGGTAGTAAATTTCGGGGATAATACCGTTTCGCTCTTCGAGGGCAACGGCGATGGAACCTTCCAAACTCCGACGACCATTCCCACCGGGCACGGCCCTTCGGCGATCGTGACGGGAGATTTCAATCTCGACGGCCATCTGGACTTCGCCGTCACCAACAAGACCGACAACAACGTTTCGGTGTTTCTGGGCAATGGCGACGGCACTTTCCAGGCGCCGAAGACCTATGCCACCGGCACTGGGCCGCAGGCCATCGAGGTGGGAGACTTTAATGCCGACGGCGTTTCCGACCTGGCCATCGCCAATAATACCGATAATACCGTCTCGATTTTGCTCGGCGTGAAACCGGCGGATGGAACGTTTCACGGGCAAACCACGTTCCCCGCGGGGAACGGGCCGACTTCGATTGCCGTGGCGGATTATAACGGCGACGGAATTGAAGATATGGCGATCGCCGACCAGACGGACAACGCGGTCTCCGTGCTGCTCGGAGTGGGCGATGGCACATTCGGATCGAATCTGGAGATTCCGGTGGACCAAAATCCGGTATCGATCGCCACTGCGGACTTCAACGGCGACGGCAGGCCAGACGCAGCGACCGCGAATTTCGACGCGAACACCGCGTCGGTGATCCTCAACTCCTCGGTGATCGGTGAGAGCGCGCTGGCGACGGCGGGCACGCAGTTTCCGGGCGTCGAGTATCTGGACGTCGGAGTAAAGGTGAAGGCCACGCCGCGAATTCACCCGGACAACGATGTGACGGTGAAACTGAGTCTGAACATCAGCGCGGTAACCGGCACGGCCTACAATGGGATTCCGGTCATCTCAAACCAGGAGGTGGAGCAAACCGTCCGCGTGCATGAGGACGAGACTTCGGCGCTCGCTGGCATCGTGGTTCCGCAATACACGCAATCGGTGAACGGCACGCCGGGAATCGCCGAAATTCCTGGGCTCGGCCTGGCGGCGGGCCTGCAGAACACGCAGACCGGAGACAGCGAACTGCTGATCCTGATCACGCCGCGCATGGTGCGATACCCGGATCGGCACGATCACATAATCTATGCCGGTCGCGGCAGCCTGGAAGGGCCTGGAGCGATGGGACCGACGCGAGAAGAGCGTCAGGCCGTTCCCGTGAACGAAAATCCGCCGGCGGGAGAAGCGCCTCCGGCCGAAGAGCCTCGCCTGCCGGCACAACAGCCGGGCCAACCAGCTCAAGCCGAACAGCAGGAGCCGGAGCGACCGCAGGCGCAGCCGCAAGAACAGCCGTAGTAGGACCCTCGCTGTTGGCGTTGCGCTCTGCGAAAGCGCCGCGCGAATTTTTTCGCATTGATTTCGTTCCCGCTTCATCGGTCAAACTCAGAAAAACGCGATGATGGATTGTCTGCCGTTGTTTTTTTTGCGTCATGAAAGACACGGGCTCGCGGCGGCGGAGCGCGCCGGGCTTATGGTGCGGCGAGTCACGAGAGGCGGGAACGCGAGTGCTACGGCGTGGTTTCCAGAACCACTAGAGGCTGATAGGTTCGCGGGACGACTGGCTCGGCAATCGCGATCAACTGGCCCTGTTGATTGAAGACACGCAGACGCGCAGGCTTCCACTCGCCCGAATCGAGCTCGGCGGGCGCTCCTTGCGCAGAGGTGACGTGGCCGGGCTGAATTTGCGCGAGGGGCAGATTGAATTTCGCGCCGTGGCGCACGCGTTTCTCGATAATCGGCAGCACGGTGGCGCGGGGCAAATCCAACAAGAGATTGTCGAGACGAATGATGCGGTCTGCGAGCCGGCCGGCGCGCGCGTCTTCCTCGAGTTCCGAGAGCGGCGCGGCACGATCGAGCGTGAATTCGCCGACTGCAGTGCGGGAAATCTCAGCGAGGTGCGCACCCGAGCCCTGCAGCTGGCCGAGATCGTGGGCCAGCGAGCGAATGTAGGTGCCGCTGCCGCACTCGACGGTAAAGCGAGCGACCGAGCCTTCGACCGAGATCAGCCGAAATTCAAAGACTTCGACTTCCACCGGATCGAGCTTTACCGGCTTTTTCTTGCGGGCCAGCTCGTGCGCGGGACGGCCGCGAATTTTCTTGGCGGAAAAGGCGGGCGGCACCTGCTGAATCTTCCCCACAAATTTCGCGGCGAGCAATTCAAGCACGGCGGAATCGAGCGCGGGCGCCGCATCCGGCCCGGCAGCCTCGCCGTCGGCGTCGTACGTGTCGGTGGTGAATCCGAAGCGGACCGCGCAAGAGTAGCGCTTGCGCCGCCCGGCGTAGAATCGCGCCAGGCGAGTGGCGCGGCCCAGCGCGAGCACCAGGACACCTGTAGCCAACGGATCGAGCGTGCCCAGATGCCCGATCTGCCGGAAGCCGGCTAGCCGGCGGACCGATTCGACGACGTCGTGAGAAGTGCGCCCGGACGGCTTGTCCACCACGAGAATTCCGTCAATCGGAGGAGGTTGTGGAATGCGAGGCATGAAGGTCGGCTAAAACATTCGCAGCAGAAGCCGCGCGCTAGCTGTTCTCCGGCGGATGAATTTTGCGCAGCAGATCGTCGATGCGATGTCCGTATTCCTCGGACTCGTCGGAAAAGAAAAGAATCTCGGGAGCGCGTCGCAAGCGCAAGCGCTCGACCAGTTCGTGGCGGATGTAGCCGGAGGCGGCTTTGAGCCCGGCGAGTTCCTCGGCGCGCTCGGCTTCGCTGCCCGAAAGGCGGACGAATACGCGCACCACACGCATGCCGGGCGCGAGGCGCACTTCGGTGACATCCACGGGGCCAGCCAGGCGCGGGTCTTTCAGATCGCCCGCCAGCATCAGGCTCACTTCGATGCGAATCTCCTCGGCGATGCGTTCGGAGCGATATCCACCGACTGTCATTCGTTGTCCTCGAAATATGCCACTTCTTGTGACGTCAGATCGCGGCCCAGAATATTTTCGGACTCCAACGCGATTTCGGCGATGGAGTCCTCGAGATGCTTCGGGTCGCCGGAAATCGTAACCACGCCGACGCGCGAGCGCTGCCAGAGGTCCTGGTGTTCCAGTTCGGAAACGGCGACGTTGAAACGGGCGCGCAGGCGATCCTTCAGGCTGCGAAGCACCTGGCGCTTGTCCTTGAGGGACCGCGCATCCGGGATATGAATTTCCAGGGTGAGGAGGCCAATCGGCATTTCCGCCCCTCGCTAAATCCAGAGAAACGGGCCGCGCTCCGAAAACGGCGGAAAGCCGGCCGCGATCAGCCGCGGCGAGCCTCGGCGCCGGCTTCCTGGCGCGGCGGGCGACTCTCGAGATTGATCTCGGGCGCCGCCGTCTTTTCCATCTTGAAGCATTCCAGTATATCGCCCACTTTGACGTCGGCGAAATTCGAGACGCCCACGCCGCACTCAAAACCCTGCCGCACTTCGTTCGCGTCGTCCTTGAAGCGGCGCAGCGAACTGATTTTACCGGTGTAGATCACCACGTTGTCGCGCAGCACGCGCACTTCCGCGTCGCGCTTCAAGATGCCGTCGAGCACGGAGCAGCCGGCAATCATGCCCACGCCCTTGACGCGGAAGGTGTCGCGGACTTCGGCGCGGCCCATGTAAGTTTCCTTGATCACCGGCGAGAGCAGGCCAGCTGCGGCCTTGGTAAGCTCATCGAGCAACTCGTAGATAATGGTGTGCAGACGAATATCCACGCCCTCGCGCTGCGCCAGGTCGCTGGCTTTGCGCTCGGGACGAACGTTGAAGGCCACGATAATGGCGTTGGAAGCCGACGCCAGCAACACGTCGCGCTCGGTGACGGCACCGACGCTGGCCTGCAATACTTTAATTTTGACCTCGTCGTTCGAAAGCTTCGGCAGCATTTCGTTGAGCACTTCGACGGAGCCCTGCACGTCGGCCTTGATGACCACCGGCAGTTCCTTCACTTCTCCGGCGCGAAGCTGCTCGTGCAACTGGTCGAGCGTCAGGCGGCCCGACGATGCGGATTTGGCAAGCGAAGCCTCGCGCTGCTTGGACTGGCGGTATTCCACAATGTGGCGGGCTTTTGCTTCGTCGGCCACCTGGAATTGATCGCCAGCTTCGGGAACGCCCTGCAAGCCGAGAACTTCCACGGGACTGGAAAGCAGCGCCTGCTTGATGGGCTGTCCGCGATCGTCAAACATGGCGCGAACTTTGCCGTAGACGGCGCCGACGATGAAGACATCGCCGACGCGCAGGGTGCCATTCTGCACCAGCACGGTAGCGACCGGGCCGCGGCCTTTGTCCACTCGCGATTCCAACACAACTCCAGCGGCCGGAGCATCCGGATCGGCCTTCAATTCGCGAAGGTCGGCCACCAGCAAAATCATTTCCTGCAATTTTTCAAGATTTTTCTTGGTCTTGGCGGAAACTTCCACCATCACCGTGTCGCCGCCCCACTCCTCGGGCATCAGGCTGCGATCGGCGAGTTGACGCTTCACGCGCTCAGGTTGGGCGTCGGGCTTATCGACCTTGTTGATGGCGACGATAATCGGCACGCCGGCCGCGCGCGCGTGTGCAATAGCTTCTTCGGTCTGCGGCATCACGCCATCGTCGGCGCTGACTACTAGCACCACGATATCGGTGACCTTCGCTCCGCGAGCGCGCATGCGGGTGAACGCTTCGTGACCCGGGGTGTCAATGAACACGATGCGCTTGCCATCCATGTGCGTTTCGTACGCGCCGATGTGTTGGGTGATGCCACCCGCTTCGCCGCCGGCCACGTCAGAGGCGCGAATCGCGTCGAGCAAACTGGTCTTGCCGTGATCCACGTGACCCATGACGGTGACGACGGGAGGCCGCGGCTGCAGATTGCCGCTGCGCTCTTCGCGGACTTTCTCTTCCTGCACCACCTGCTCTTCGAACGTGACCACCTGCACGATGCCATTGAACGATTCGGCGAGCGTGCTGGCGGTCTGGACGTCAAGGGCCTGGTTGATGCTGGCAAAGACGCCGCGGTCCAGCAAATTCTTCAGGAGATCTTTCGCGCGAACGTCGAGTTTTTCCGCGAGTTCACGGACCGTGACGCATTCGGTGAGCGTAATATTGCGCGGCTCGCGCTGAACTGGAACCACAGGCTCGATATGCGCGGAATGCCCTGGACCCGAACCAGCGCGGGTGCGAACCGGATGCAGTTTGCGCTCGCCCTCGGCGTAGCGCTTCTCGATCAGCGGACGGCCGCGCGCGGGCGGCTTGCGCGCATAGAGCGGCTTGCCTGGCTCAGCCTTGGGAAGGCCGCCGCCAGTGGCGCCCGGGCGTTGACTGCCGATCGGCCCCTGATTGGCGCGGCCACCAGGGCCGCCCTGACCGGGCCGGCCACCACCTCCGCCTCCTGGACGCTGCGGAAAGCGAGATGGCGGACCACCCGGGCGTTGCGAAGGACCTCCCGGACGTGGAGCGCCGGGGCTGAAGCTTGGACGCGCACCCTGCGGCGGGCCGCTGGGGCGTCCTTGGCCTGGGCCCGAAGGACCGCCAGGGCGAGACGGAAATCTTTGACCGGACGGCGCAGGGCCAGCGGGCCGGGGTGCACCCGGACCCGCGGCAGCGGGTCGCATAGTTGCAGGTGCGCCGGGCTGGCCGGAAATGGTTCCGGGAGCAGCGGGCGCAGTGCCCGGGGCGCGAAGAGGAGCAGCAGGCCGCATTCCAGGAG
>JBAVQT010000614.1:0-7954 GCA_049694295.1 Candidatus Acidiferrales bacterium | reverse complement strand
CACTTCCGAGTTCACCGCTTGCGTATAAGTTTCCGACCACGCCAGGCGAAACGTCAGCGATGTCAGTTGATCGAGATCCGCCACAGCTCTCCACCCGCCCGGCAGCGGCGAGATAAATTTCAATTTCACTTCATGCCCGCCCTGGTTGATCGGCGGTCCCGTCACCTGCGGCACTCCTCGATCCACCACTCCGAAATAACTGGCCGTCAGCAAAGCGTCTTGCCATGGCTTCATCCGCAGTTCACCCGTCTGGCTCCAGCCGCGTTTGCTGAAGTACGCCCCGCCGATCGTCGCGTCCATCCAATCCGTCGGCGCCCAATAAAATGCGTCGCCGAACACTAACCCTTTCACCGAACTGTCTCCCGCGTCGGGAATCATCCAGCCCGATTCGCGCTCCCGTCCGGCCGGAAACGACGCGTACGGCAAATAGAGGACCGGCACCGACATCAGCCGGAAATTTCCGTTTTCCAGATGCACACTCTGTTGCAGCCGTACCGTTGCCTCCGGCGCGTAAAATTTCCAAGTCGGCTTGTTCGGATCGCATACCGTCAACCACGCCTTGCGAATTTTGTAGGTGTTCTCGTCCAGCCGGTCGGCCGTTTCAGCTTCGAAATACAGCGGGTTGGGACTCAGCAGTAGCGTCGGCGAAGGCCGCCGCTGCACCAGGAACGTTACGCGAACGTGGTGGAATGTTCCGCGTCCCGTTTTCACTTCGTACCTCGCGTCGTCCGCTTCCACGTGCTGCGTTTCGTAATCGAGCCGCACATTTCCGCGCGCCACCACGACTTGCGTTTCTTCGTTGTATTCCGCGTGATCCGCGCGCAGCCGCGTGTTCTGGTAATGCACATCCACGTTTCCGTCGGCGTAATAAATCCGCCCCACCTGGCTCTGATGATCCGCCTCGAGGGTAGCCGTGGTATCGCCAGCCTGCGTTGATGTCGCGATGGGAGCCTGCACTTTAGCCGGTCTCGCTGCAGCGCCATTTTTTGCTTTGCTGGTGGCAGTGCCATCAGGGGGATTCGCCGGCGCCTGCGCGCGCAGTCCGCACGGAGCAGCCAAAGCAATCGATAACAGCAGCCCCAACGGCCGGACCATTCGCAGCATTTCAGCGGTGGTCGCCTTGGCCGTCAGCCTCGCGCATCTCTGCGCGCATATCAATCTTGGGCCGCTTTCGAGCCTCGGACCCGCTCTGACGCCGCGCATTCGACTGCGAAAAAGTTCCGCCACGAATCCTCAAAAAAAGAAATTCGAGCCTAACACGCGCCCCAGCCCCTAGCAATCCGCTCCGCGCTCCCCGCGAGCGATCCCGTCCTCTAACCGTCGAATGTCGGCTCTCCCGCGGGTTGCTTCATTGGCGCCACATTCATATTTTTCTGCCGCGCCGCGCCCGCCGTGTTAACATTTTCTCGTTCCTCACTGGAACTTCCGCAGCGCAAAACGGACCAGTGATACGAATTTGCTCGCACTGCGGCGCCTTGCTCATGGGTGCCGTCACTCAGTGCACTTTCTGTGACGCTTCACTCGGCGACCCCGGTGAAGGGGATTCCATTGCATCGGCCTCGGTGTATTCGCACACGGCCGCTGCCGAAAATCCATCGAGTCCGGCTCCCTCGGAGTCTCGGGGCCCGCTTCGCACCGTTGCGCCCAGCCGTGCGTCTCAACCTCCGCGATCGAGATCCTCTTCCGCGTTCGCCGTCGCGCCTGCCGCCGATACCGAACCCGAATGGCGCCGTGAAGTCGCTCGCCGTCTTCACGACTACCGCGTCCGCCACGGCCGCCTAGATCCAGACGACCCGCAGTCCGGACTCCCTTTTCAGGCGGATCCTACACGGGACAACGAATACGACGAAGAAGAAGACCAATCCGCAACTCAGCGCGTCGCTGATTCGGCACAACTCCCGCGCGCCCGTTCGATTCAACGCTCACGCGCGATCGAGCGAGTCGAAATTCTCATCCAACCCGAGTTCGACTTCGCATCCTCCGCTCGCGACCGCGCTCGTCCGCAGACCGCGCTCGTCCCGGTCGCCTCGCTCGCCGAGCGCCGCGCTGCGGGACTGTTAGACGCAATTTTTCTGGGCTTGACGTTCGGCAGTTTTTTGGCGCTTTTCCGATCGCTCGGCGGCCAACTGCTTTTCGAAAGAGTAGACGCCATCGTCTACCTCGCTACGTTTTTTCTTTTCTATGCGCAATATTTCGCGCTCTTCACCACGCTCGCCGGCGCCACTCCCGGCATGATGCTTCGCGGCCTCGCCGTGGTTCGTCTCGACGGCAGCGTTCCCGACACGCGCCAACTCGTCACTCGCAGCTTCGGCTACTTGCTTTCCGCTGCGACGCTCATGATCGGTTTCTGCTGGGCGCTGTGGGATGAAGATTGCTTCACCTGGCAGGATCGCATCTCGCAAACTTATATCACCGCGGCCGAACCGCTCGTGCACGCTCCGATGCTCGATCCCGCTCCGCCGCACGGTCACCGCTTCGCTCACAAATAGTGCAGCCGCGTTCACGCCTCGCGTCTAAACGCGATACACGATGGGCGATTCGAAAATCTGCAACAACATAATTCGAGATCGATGCGAAAAAAATTAACTCGAAGCGATTTTTTTTGAAACTCCGCTTTTCGACGCCGCATTTCACCGCCAGCAACAGCGCACCGCGGGCGCACGATCACTGAACGGGCTGCGGCACAAGGAGCGGATTTCGTTCCTGAAATTGCCGCTGGTGCCAATACGGATACACGGGAGTGCGTTCGCTCGCGGCATCCAGCGTGGCCACTTGCTCCGGCGTCAAATTCCATCCGACCGCTCCCAAGTTCTGCCGTAACTGCTCCTCATTTCGCGCGCCGACGATTACGTTGGCGACGGTGGGACGCTGGAGGAGCCAATTTAGCGCTATCTGAGGGACGGATTTACCGGTCTGTTTGACCATGGCGTCGAGGGCGTCGACTACTTTATAGAGGTGTTCATCATCCACGGGAGGGGCGGCGGCGGCGGTTTTGGGGAGGCGGCTGACTTTGGGGGGCGGGGTGTTGCGGCGAATCTTGCCGGTGAGACGGCCCCAACCGAGGGGACTCCAAACGATGGTACCGATCTTTTGATCGAGGCCGAGGGGCATGAGTTCCCACTCGAATTCGCGGCTGATCAGGGAATAGTAGGCTTGATGCCCGACGTAGCGCGTCCAGCCATATTTTTCGGAGACGGCGAGCGACTTCATCAGGTGCCAGCCGGAAAAATTCGAGCAGGCCAGATAGCGGACCTTGCCGCTCTGGACCAGAGTATCGAGTGTCTTCACGGTTTCTTCCACGGGCGTGAGCGCATCGAACCCGTGCATGTGATAGATGTCAATATAATCGGTCTTCAGGCGGCGGAGGCTGGCTTCCACCGCATTCAACAAGTGATAGCGCGAGGATCCCACGTCGTTAGGGCCGTCGCCGAAGCGGAAGGTCGCCTTGGTGGAGATCAGCACCTTATCGCGCCGCCCGGCGACCGCCTGGCCGAGAATTTCTTCCGACGATCCCTGCGAATAAACGTCGGCGGTATCGAACATGTTGACGCCGGCTTCGAGGCACACGTCCACCAGGCGCTTGGCCTCGGCCACGTCACTCGAGCCCCAGGCCTTGAAAAATTCGTTGGCGCCGCCAAACGTTCCGGTGCCGTAGCTCAATACGGGCACTTTCAATCCTGAGTAACCCAGCTGTCGGTATTCCATGACTTAGTCTCTACCTGCTTTCCATTGAGGATGCGCTTGGAGCGGCGGCGCAGCATTCAGAAAGATTCGATTCATGGCGCGACGGACGGGATGCGTATTTCTTGGGTGGCCCGCGGGCGCGAAATCATTTGGAAATCGTCAAGCGAGCAATGGTTCCCTGGGGGCCGGCGGCCCAGGCATTCGCGCCGCTGGCGATCGCCAAAGTATTCAGTTCCAGGGAGGCGAGGTGTCTCCAGTGAATGCCTCCGTCATCGCTGGCATCTTCGCCGTTAGTGCCCAAAGCCAGCAATTTCAGGCCTTCCCGCACACCTACGGCCGACCGAAAGCCGCCGGGTTGCTGCGCCGCCAGATGCCACGTGGCTCCGCGATCGCGCGAATACGCAGCCACCGTTCTTGCACCGTTGGGGTCTTTGTAGTCGCCGCCGACGGCGACCACGCCGTCACCCGGCAGCCGGGCCACCGAAAAAATTCCGGAAGAAGGATTGCCGTGCGCGAGCGGCGTCTCCGCGACCATCCAGGTGATGCCCCCGTCCGAAGACCGGAAAACGCGCGGCCCCCTGGCACCGGTGCCGCCCGTACCGAAAAGTATCTCGCCGCCATTTTCGTTCGCCGGGCCCAACGCGATGCAGGTGCCGCTGGCGGCAAAGGCTCCTTCGCCGGGCAGCGCCGCGGGCATCGCGTCGCGCGGCAATTCTTTCCAGGTGGCGCCATCGTCGCTGCGCAGCAACAGAAATTTGCCGTCCACCGGATCGCCGAGCGCGTAGCACTTGATCGCCGACCTGCGGGGCGCGGCGCTTGAAGCAGTGCCGAACGAATTGCCGGAAGAAGTGCAGGCGATCGAATCGAGAAAAATTTCCGACCGCGTGCCGGAGTATTGCAGCTTCCAGGTTGCGCCGCCGTCAGCCGTTTTGTAGATTCGCGATTTGTCCCCTTCGCCGCTGGACATGGCATAGGCCGTCTGGTAATCGAGCGCGACGATGCCGCGAAAATCCAAAGCCTCAGCGCCCGGCACGTGCAGCGCAGTCCAGGACACGCCGAGATCGTCCGAACGCAAGATGGTGCCGTTCGAACCTGAAAACCAAACAATCGGATCGGCCGGCCGCCTGGCGAGGGATGAATATGCAACGCTGGCTCCGCGCAAGTTTGTGTCGCGCCCGGTGGTCTGCACGGACCAAGAGAGCGTCTCCGTGGCGCTCATTCGCGAAGCGAATGCGGCACCCAGCGGAATTGTTCGCGGCACAAAGGCCGCGCCCAGCAAAATCATCGGCAAGATCAGCGAAAGAGATAGCCAGCGCATCCGCGCATTCTACCAATAACCGACGGAAAGCAGTGTGCGCCGCAGGCGATAAAAAAGCGAAATTTGAGGGGTCAAAACAGTACGTTAACTAGGTCAAGTAGGTTGACCTTAAATCAGGGTCCAAATGGCCTTCCGAAGGGCACTTATGCGGTCAAAAAGGGCACTTTTTGTACAGCGGCGAGGTCTTGCAAAGGTAAGCTCAAGCAATAGTTGAGTTTGCGGGAATCGGACATGGATTATAATTACGAGCGCGGCGTTCAACGCTATTTAGTCTTCGAGGACTTTTTCGATCTGGCCGATTTTCCTTTGCACTTTGCCGCCGATCTTTTCGCCCTGCCCCTGGTCCTCGAGGCTGGGATTATCGGTGGCGCGTCCGACTTTCTCCTTAATCTTGCCTTTCACTTCGTGCGCTTTGCCTTTGATCTGATCGCTGGTGCTGTTTTTCATGGCCCAGTCTCCCTCGCAGTTTATTTTTGGCGGGCGCAGATTTGAAGTTTCCGCCTGAAGCGAGAATGTGCCGGCAGGCGCGTGAACTCCATACCCGAAAGGCTGGATGATGGAGGCAAGAACGCGGTAGGGAGAGCGCGCGACGTTGTCGGTCCGAGCACCATGAGTGTGATCTAAAAACTCTCTCACTTCCCCTGGACCAAAAACTCGACCCGGTCAAAGGGATGTGGCGGACCGCCCAGCAATTTGGTTCATCCTAGGTTCCCCAACCCATCGGGGTCAGGGTCTTCCCAAGGCATTTCTAAAAGATCTGGAAGAAACCGCTTTGAAAGAAGGTTTGGGATGCAGACGATACTTACGTCCCTGAGGTTAACGAATTCGGCCTTGGCAATTCCGAGCGAAAGAGACCTCATCGACTCCCATGAAACCATTGCCCGTCTGATTGACTTCCCTTGTGGAGACTGGTCGTAGGACACAAAAGGTTTGGCGTGTCCGGTAACCTCGATGGATTCACCCTTTTTGAGAAATCGTTTATGTGCCCTGAAGCGCCGACGGCCCTGTTGGTCAAGGTGGTCCGCGATGAGATCCTCCCACACCTCCACATCATCGTTGTTGGCGGTGATCTTGTAATCATAGAGACTGTTAAAAGGAAGGGCAGACGGAACTGACGGCACGTTCTGTATTCTCAAAGCGATATCAAGCGACGCGCCAAGGCAGAACTCAACGATATCTGGACGCCAATTTCCAGGGTGTCCGAATTCACTCTGATCCCAAACAATGGTGAACGGGTCAGAAAAGAACTTGCTCACCTTAGGCAAGAATTCTTGAAGTCTCAGAAAATCGTTTGCTGAAACACCAAATCCGGTAAGTTTGAGTGCATCTTCCGCATTAACTTCCCCAACTTGTGTTTGTATCAAGTCTTGTTGCTCGTCAAGTGCAACACAGAGTGCCCTACCGATCTCTTCGAGGGCCACTTTGTAATCTTTATTCTCGTTTGCGAGCCTCGCTAGGTAGAGATGCTCTTTGACCTCTGAATTGTCCAATAATTCAGACTCATCAAAATCCTCAAACCGTTGTTGCAGCGTTTCCAAACAAAGACCAGATAATTTTTCGAACGTGTCATCGGTCACATCCGCCCATTCTGTCGTGTTGGGCAGATTGCCTACGTGTTTCAAGCCATCCCGGACTTTGCTAAGTTTCGTGAAATACGCTACCTGTTTATTAGCTGCGTCAATCGCCTTCAGTGACTCCATCATCGAAGGTGTGCGAGCCATGGCCGGGAGTTTATTCTGGTGATCGGCGATCGCGGCAAAGACCAAATCGGCGGCGTCGTGTGCGTTGAGCACTCGCCTGGCTATGAGATACACGTTCGCGGTGCTCGATGTTCCGCCACGAAATGATGACAGAATCGCCTTTGCCAACAGCACTCGATTGACCACTTCTTTTTTCAATGCCATCGTTCGATCCCTTAAACCCCGCGATTTTACTTACCAGCAACGTTGTTTGAATTATGAACTGGATCTTAGAATCCCGTAGGGCACTCAACGTTCGACGAACGATTTTAGCCTGGACAGCGCCTGATCCCACTGCTCCGAGACGAGATCGACGTATTTCTTGATTTTTTCAATCGCCTCCGGATCGAATTCAAATAGGCTCTCGCGGCCCGAACGGACGCTGTGCACGATTCCGACCCCCTCCAACACTCGAAGATGCTTGGTGATCGCCTGCCGGGTCAGCCTGGAGCCCTGTGTTAACTGGGAGATCGAACGTGGCTGCCCGGCGCAAAGCTTGGCAACCAGCGATAGCCGCGACTCGTCACCCAGCGCGGCAAAGACGGGTGCATAAGCCTGGCGTTTGGCGGTGATGCTGCTATGACCTCGGCGCGACATAGGTCTCAATGTTCTTCATTTGCTGTGTCCAGCCGCCGTCATTCATGCGAAATGCTTCGACGCGGCGGTCGCTGGGGACTTTATCGAAACCGGACTCAGTGAGCAGAAGCAGCGTGCCGCTCGTGGTCTTCTCCAGCCGGAACTCGACGAGCGTGGGCGCCTCTTGCGAGTAATCTATTTTGGGATCGACGGAATAAGGGTGCCAGGTGAAGGAAAAAAGCCGTTCGGGGTCCATCTTCTGCACGACGGCCTCCCATTTGACATGCTCGTAGCCAGGGTAGGTCATATGGCCACGCGAGATCTGGCCAGGCACGAACGGGCCATCCAGTTTCACGCGAAACCACTCGCCGAACTCACGGTGATCCGTGAGCGCGCGCCAGCGCGAAACTGGCGCTTGGAGTTCAATGCGCTTCTCAATTCGATGATCCATGATTAAGCAACCTCCAGGTTGCAGATTAGCGCGGCCTGGCAAATAAGGCAACCTTTTTGTTGCCCTTCGTTGCGGCATCTCCGTGCTGTGCGCCGCCGCGCCAGCGGCTACGTTCAAACGGCGCATAGTGTTCCCGGAGTTCAAGAGCGCTTCCTACGCAAAAGGTTACGAGAATCCGGGAGCAAT
>JBAVQT010000613.1:0-3967 GCA_049694295.1 Candidatus Acidiferrales bacterium | reverse complement strand
GACGCAGACCACGCTCTCGGTGAATTCCATCGGCGACAAGAATTGCCGCCCGCAATACGTCGAGCTGTTGCGGAAGGAGCTGCGCAAAGTGCAAGCCTCGCTCGGCCCCGACAGCCAGCGCCGCATCGAGACGAATCCGCTGCGCGTGCTGGATTCGAAAGTGCCCGACGAGCAGGCCGTCATCGCCAGGCTGCCGCGGATCCCCGATCATCTGTGCGATGCTTGCCGCGAGCATTTCGCGCAACTCAAGAGCGAGCTCGCGCTGCGAAACATCAAGTACGAAGAAAACTGGCGCCTGGTGCGCGGCCTCGATTACTACACGCGCACCACATTCGAAGTCACCGCCGCGGGCCTCGGCTCGCAAAACGCCGTCTGCGGCGGCGGACGCTACGACGGCCTGGTCGAGCTGCTGGGCGGGCCGGAGGGTGTGACGGGAATTGGCTTTGCGATCGGCAGCGATCGCGCGATTCTCTCAATTCAGGAGAGCGGCAATCTGCCCAAGCTGCCGGGCCTGGCGGTATTCGTCGCATGGATGGGCGAAGCCGCGTATCCCGCGGCCATTGAAATTGCCCGGAAACTGCGCCAAGCCGGGCTTTCCGTCGAGCTGCCCGCAAAGGAAATGAAATTCGGCAAGGCGCTTGGCCTCGCGGACAAACTGGGCGCGCGCTACGCGCTGATCATCGGCGAAAACGAAATTGCATCGCGCACCTTTGCGCTGAAGCGCCTTTCCGACAGCGAGCAAAAAAAATACACCGAGGCGGAATTGCTGGAATATCTCGAATCGGAGCGAAGAGGAACTCGTGCTTGATACTCTGGGAAATCTGAAGCGAACGAATTACGCGGGCGCGTTGCGCGCAGAGGACGCCGAGAAAGACGTGGTGCTCACGGGTTGGGTCCATCGCCGCCGCGACTTGGGTCAACTAATCTTCATCGACCTGCGCGACCGCGCGGGAATTGCGCAGATCGTGTTCAACAAAGAACTGCATCCCGAGGCCCACAAAAAGGCCGAGGAGCTCCGCTCCGAATTCGTCGTGGCGATCGAAGGAAAGGTGCTGCGCCGGCAGAAACCCAACCCGGAAATCGCAACGGGCGAAGTTGAAGTGATGGCTGCGAAGCTGCACATCCTGAACACGTCGAAGACGCCGCCGTTTCAAATCGAAGGCGAAGTCGCCGCCAGCGAAGAAACGCGCCTGCGCCACCGCTACCTGGATCTGCGGCGCCCGAGGCCGCACCGCAACATCGAGCTGCGCCACCGGATCCTTTTCGAGATGCGCAAGACACTCGACGCCATGGGATTTTTCGAGATCGAGACGCCGATGCTAACTCGCTCGACGCCCGAAGGTGCGCGCGACTATCTCGTGCCCAGCCGCGTGCATCACGGCCAATTCTACGCCCTGCCGCAATCGCCGCAGATCTTCAAGCAGATCCTGATGATTTCGGGCATGGACCGCTATTTCCAGATCGTCAAATGTTTTCGCGACGAGGATTTGCGCGCCGATCGCCAGCCGGAATTCACGCAGCTCGATCTCGAGATGTCGTTTCCTCGCCAGCAGGACATTTTTGAAGTGATCGAGCGCGTGATGATTGGCGCGCTCGGCGTCGTGGGCATCGAAGCCAAAGGTCCGTTCCGGCACCTCGATTACAAAGAATCGCTGCGTCGTTACGGTTCGGACAAGCCCGATTTGCGATTCGGCATGGAGCTGCACAACGTCACGCCGCATTTCGAGCCCGCGCGCGCGACGCTGCAGATCGTTGGGAATGTCCAGGCGGTGGTGGCGCCGGGCGCAGCTGCGTGGTCGCGCAAGCAACTCGACGAATTGGCCGAATTCGCGAAATCTGCCGGCGCGCGCGGCGTCTACACCGTGAAAGTGACGGCCGAGGGAATCGCATCGGGCCTCGAAAAAACGCTCGGCGCCGAAGGATTGAAAAAACTTGCCGAAGCGGTGGGAGCGAAGGCCGGCGATTTAATCGTGGCGTCCGCGGCTCGCGAACAGATCGAGCACGACGACACCTCACTCGCAGTCGCCGGACAAATCCGCTTGTATTTGGGCGACAAGCTGGGCGCGATCGATCGCACCAAGTGGGAGTTCGCCTGGATCACCGGCTTTGCGCTTTTCGAGTGGAGCGCCACGGAAAAGCGCTGGGTCAGCGCGCAACATCCCTTCACCGGAATTTTCGAGGAGGATCTCGACAAGCTCGAAACCGCGCCGTGGGAGTGCCGGTCGAAAGGCTACGACCTGGTGCTCAACGGTGTCGAACTGGGCTCCGGAAGCATCCGAATTCACCGCCAGGACGTGCAAGCGCGCATGTTTAGGGCTCTGGGCCTGAGCGAAGAAACCGCGCGCCAGCGCTTCGGTTTTTTCCTCGACGCACTCACCTACGGCACTCCGCCTCATGGCGGGATCGCTCTCGGTCTCGACCGCGTAGTCATGCTGCTGGCCGGCGAGAAGTCCATTCGTGAAGTAATCGCCTTCCCCAAGACCACCGCAGCAGTGGATCTGATGGCCGAATCTCCCAGCGAAGTCGGCACAGATCAACTCGACGATTTGGGAATCGCAATTAAGCAATCCAAGCCGGAGACTACGCCGAAGAAGGAAGCATGATTTCGTATCCCATGCTGGTGCTGATAGTGGTGGCCGCCACGGCGTGCGTTTTTCTGCTGGTCCGCGGCATGCATCGGTTTACCCTGCGCGTGCAATTCACGGTGCTGCTGGGCTTGGGCGTTTCGATCGGCTTTATTTTGCTCGTGATGGTGCAGATGACATCTTTCCCGCATTGGCTGGGCGTTTCGCTTATGGTCGTGGTTTTTGCCGCCAGTTTATTCGGCGTTCGTATTTTCATGCGTACCCTCGCGCAAGAAGATAAGAAAACCGAGGATGAAGTTCGGCAGGAATATCTCGATGGCCGCGCCGGCGACGATCGCGCCCACCCCAATTCCGCGAGAGACGCCCGATGAGCCGCATTCGCATACTTCCGGAAAATGTCGCGAACAAGATTGCGGCGGGCGAGGTGGTGGAGCGGCCCGCTTCGGTAGTGAAGGAATTGCTGGAAAACGCGCTGGACGCGCAGGCTCGAGCGATCCGTATCGAAGTGGAATCGGGCGGCAAGCGCCTGATTCGCGTGGTGGACGACGGTTGGGGAATGAACCACGACGATGCGCTGCTGGCGTTCGAGCGCCATGCCACATCGAAACTGCGAACGGCGGACGATTTGCTTTCGATTGCTACGCTCGGTTTTCGCGGCGAGGCCTTGCCCACGATCGCGGCAGTGTCGCGCCTGGTGCTGGAAACGCGCTCGACCGACGATGCCGAAGGAACGCGCGTGGAATTCGCGGGCGGCAAACTGATCAGCGTAAAGCCGGCCGGCGTGCCGGTTGGCACGGCGATCAGCGTTAGCGATATTTTTTATTGCGTGCCCGCGCGGCGGAAATTTCTGAAGTCGGAAACCACCGAGTTGGGGCACATCGCTTCGCTCGTGACGCATTACGCGCTGGCCCATCCCGAAATTCAATTTCTCCTGAAGACTCCCACGCAAGACATTCTCGATTGCGCGCCAGCCGAGCGCATGGCCGATCGCGTCTATCAAATTTTCGGCCGCCAGGCGCTCGAAGAGCTCATGGAAATTCCGCCGGCTGAGGGCCCGGTGCGCAGCGCGATCACCGAGCCGCCGATGGAGCCCGAGGAGCAGGCGGCGACGATTCGGGTCACGGGATTCGCATCGCGTCCGGAGGTGCAGCGCTCGAATCGCAACGGAATTTATGTCTTCGTGAATCGGCGGCTGGTGCGCGACCGCCTGCTGCTGCACGCGATCGGCGAAGCCTACCGCAACATCACGCCGCCGGGTGTTTTTCCGGTGGCGCTGCTTTTCCTGGAGCTGCCCTATCAGGAAGTGGATGTGAACGTTCATCCGGCGAAGATCGAGGTGCGCTTCCGGCATCCGCAATTCGTGCATGACTTCACGCGGGATG
>JBAVQT010000612.1:0-3174 GCA_049694295.1 Candidatus Acidiferrales bacterium | reverse complement strand
GAGTGCGGCGGCTCGCCGCCGCTTTCGCAAGCCGAAGCTCGCTTCGGCATTCGCGCCAATGCCTGCCAGTCCCGGCGCCGCCGACCTCTGCCGTTCGCCTCGTCGGTCACTCCCCACTCTGCTCGATCAATTTCGCCACCAACGCGGTCCATCCTGTCTGATGGCTCGCTCCCAATCCCTCGCCCGTTTCCCCGTGAAAATATTCGTAAAACGGAATCAAGTCCCGCCAGTTCGCGTCGACCTGAAACATCTCCACATCTCCAAATACCGCCCGCTTTTCATCCAACCTCAAAAAAATATGCGTCAGCCGCCGCGAAATTTCAGACGACACGTCCCACAGCGTTTTCTGCTGCCCCGATCCCACCGGACATTCCACGCGAAACTCATCGCCGTAGTAGTAATGCACCCGCTGCAACGATTCGATCAGCAGAAAATTCATCGGAAACCATACCGGCCCGCGCCAGTTGGAATTCCCGCCGAATAAATCGGTCGTCGATTCCGCCGGTTCGTAGTCCACCGAATAGACGGACCCGTCCATGCGAATGTTAAAGGGATGATCCGCGTGATATTTCGAGAGTGCGCGAATGCCGTAGGGCGACAAAAATTCCTTTTCATCCAGCAAATAGCGGTAAATCTTCTCGAGCTTTTCGCGGTTCGCGATGGTCAGCAGCAGCCGCGCGCCTTTGTCCGTCTTCCGGCTCATGTCCACATGCTGCGCCACATCGGCCCGGTGCTTCAGAAACCATTCCATGCGCCGCCGGAATCCCGGCACGTGGTCCAGATCCTCGGGCTCAAACGTCTCCACCGCGAAGAGCGGCACCAGCCCCACCAGCGACCGCACCTTCATCGCCACGTGCGAAGTGTCGTTCAGATGCAGCACGTCGTAATAAAATCCGTCCTTCTCGTCCCAAAGTCCGATGCCTTCTCCGCCGATATCGTTCATCGCGCTCGCGATATAAACGAAATGCTCGAAGAATTTGCTGGCCACGTCTTCGTATGCCGGATCTTCCTTGGCCAACTCCATTGCCATGGCCAGCATGTCGAGGCAATACATGGCCATCCAACTCGTCCCGTCCGATTGCTCCACGAAACTTCCCGGCGAGAGAGGCTTAGACCTGTCGAACACGCCGATATTATCCAGCCCCAGAAATCCGCCTTCGAACACATTCATGCCCTGCGGGTCCTTGCGGTTCACCCACCAGGTGAAGTTGATCAGCAGTTTCTGAAACACGCGCTCCAGAAAGATGCGGTCCGCCTTTCCCTTCACGCGCGCTTCGATCTTGTAGACGCGCCAGGCCGCCCACGCATGCACCGGCGGATTGACGTCCGAAAAATTCCATTCGTACGCCGGCAGTTGTCCGTTCGGTTGCATGTACCACTCGCGCAGGAAAAGGATCAGCTGCTCCTTCGAAAAATCCGGATCGATCAGGGCCATCGCCACGCAGTGAAATGCCAGGTCCCACGCTGCGTACCACGGGTATTCCCACTTGTCCGGCATGGAAATCACGTCCGAATTGTACAAATGCTTCCATTGATGATTTCTTCCCAGTTTCCGGCTGGGATCCGGCTGCGGCTGCGTCGAATCGCCTTCCAGCCAGCGCGCCACGTCGTAGTGATAGCTCTGCTTGCCCCACAGCAGGCCCGCGAACGCCTGCCGCTGCACTCGCTTGGCGTCCTCGCTCATCCCCGCTTCCGTCCGTAGCGCGTAGAATTCGTCCGCCTCTTTCTGTCGCTCCGCGAATACTCGCTCGAAATCCGCGCCAAAAAAGTCCCCGGCCGTCTTTGCGCCCGCTGGATTCTTGTCCAGCAGCCGCAGCTTCAGCGTCCAGCTTTTTCCCGGCTCGATGGTGGCATCGTAGTGCGCCGCCGCCTTGGTGCCCTTCATCGCGGGATTCACCGCCCCGCTGTCCGCTCCCACCACAAAGCTGTGAAACGAATCCTTCACATACGGATATTCGTTCTTCTGCCGGAAAAGCCGCTCCATGTTCGTTTCATTTTCCGTGAACAGCATTTCCGGCGCGCCTTCCGCCAGCAACCATCTCTTTCCGTAGTGATATTCTCCCAGCTCGAACAGCCCCGCTCCCGCCGGCCCTTCTATCCTCTTCACTTCCGGCTTGTCGTACGGATCGCCCCAGCTCCAGCGATTCCGAAACCAGATCGTCGGCAGCAAATGCAGCCGCGCTGCTTCCGGCCCGCGATTCCAGGCCGTGATTTTCACCACCATCTCCTCCACCGACGCTTTGGCGTACTCGATGAACACGTCGAAATACCGGCTGCCGTCGAAGATTCCCGTATCCTTCAGCTCGTACTCCGGCTGCAGCCGCGTCCTTTTTTTGTTTTCCGCCACCAATTGCTCGTAGGGATAGGCCGCCTGCGGATACTTGTACAAATATTTCAGATACGAGCTGGTCGGCGTCGCATCCACGTAAAAATAGTATTCCTTCACGTCCTCGCCGTGATTTCCCTCGCGGTTCGTCAATCCAAATAGCCGCTCCTTCAATATCGGGTCCTTCTCATTCCACATCGCCAGCGCAAAGCAAATATGCTGGTGCCGGTCGCAGATGCCCCCAATCCCGTCTTCGCCCCAGCGGTAAGCACGCGACCGCGCGTGATCGTGGGGAAAATATCCCCAGGCGTCTCCATCGGCGCTGTAGTCTTCCCGCACCGTTCCCCACTGCCGCTCGGAAAGATAGGGCCCCCACCGTTTCCAATGCCCTTCCCGCGACAAATCCTCCCGCAGCCGATCCTCTTCGCTAGCCATCCACCCATCCCTTCGCGTGGTTCATCTCGATCTTTGCCGGCAGCATCTCGATCATCGCGTATTTCGCGCCGGTTCCAGTCGTCGATCGCGCGGCCGTTTCCAACGCTGCTCCCCACGCCGCAGCGCGCCCTCGGAACAGGATGCCACTCTAACCGTCGCCCCTCCGCCGTGGCAAGGCGGCGCGGCCACCAGCGTTCCAACTCACCACGCCGCCGTGTCTCTGCGATGCCGACCTGCCCGTTCCATAGCCTCGGCATTCCTCCGGCATGTCTTGGCGCCGCCCTTGCCATCATCCGCGCTTGCTTCCGGAGGCCGTGCGAAATTCCCATTTTGGAACTGGTTCCATTTCCGCCTCATTGATCATAAGGTCCATAGGCTCCGCCCCTTCCCATAGCTCTCGGCCAGTGCTAGCC
>JBAVQT010000611.1:0-1538 GCA_049694295.1 Candidatus Acidiferrales bacterium | reverse complement strand
GAATCGAGATGTGGCGCGAGGACCGAGCCGAGGCAGGCACCGTCATCACTGGCCGCGGGCTGCACGAAAATTCTCTCCACGGCGGCGGTGGAAAGAATCTTGCCGTTGGCTTTGGAATTTAGCGCCACTCCGCCGGCGAGGCAGAGGTTGCGTGTGCCTGTCTGCGCGACAGCTGCTCGCGCGAGCGTGAGCATGGCGGCTTCACAAGAATCTTGCACGGCGAAGGCCAGATTCTTGTGCTGCGATGTGAGCTCGGATTCCGGAACGCGTGGAGGACCGAGGCGCGATTCGATCGCAGCGAGAGGGGCAGAGTGGTGGCCCAGGAGCAGGCGCGATGCGACGCGATAAGGATTGTCGTCGGGGATGAGGAATTCGCGCAGATTGATGCCGGGCTCACCGTAGGGGGCGAGGCCCATCACCTTCCATTCGTCGCTGTAGGGCGTGAAACCCAGAAACTGGGTGAACTGCGCGTAGAAAAGTCCCAGGGAATTCGGCCACGGGATGGTCCACTTGTGTTCGAGGCGCCCATTACGCCCATGCCAGAGTGACGTTGCTTCCCATGCGCCGCGGCCGTCAATCACCAGGACGGCGGTATCGTCGAAGCCGGAATAGGCGTAGGCGCTGATGGCGTGCGCGAGATGATGATCCACGAAGCGGAATCGCGCGCGCGAGGCCGGAAACGCATGGCGAAAACGGCTTTCGCCGCCGCGCTGGTGCGACATGCTCAGAAAATAGCGCGAGGAGTTTACCAAGGCGCGAAAATCGCGCGGCTGGCGGCCCGCGGCGAGCATTCCCAAATCGTGAAGAAACATTTTGCGTGGACGAGACCATGATTGGCAGACAAAATCGATCTGCTCGGGCGCAATACTCGCGAAATCCAGGCAGGCGCGAATCGAGAGAACCGGGAAGCTCGCATCGTGTTTGACGCGGCTCAGACGCTCCTCCGCCACCGCGAAGAGCACCTCGCCGTCGCGCGCGATGCACGCCGAGGAGTCGTGCATCTGGGAATAGTTGATGCCCACTGAAATCATGTTCGGGCGGTCGCCCCCGCATCGGAATCCGTCCGCCTAGCGGCGCACCAGGCCATCGCCGTATTCTCTCCGCTCATTTCAATCACGGCCCCGCCCGCTGCGCGAACCGTTTCCCCCACCTCGGCCGCCGTCATAGATGTGCCATGCCAGCTGTTGCCAGCCATTTCCGGATCGAAACCGGCGAGTATAGCCGCCGAGCGGCTCAATTTTCGCATGCGCATCGCCCACAGGCCATCAATCAGCTTCCAGGCCAAATGGCCCTTCCAATTCATGGTCGGGCGCCTCGATCCATTGAATTGAAACAGGCAGAGTCCGCCGCGGCGTAGCACGCGGAGCATCTCGCGGATGTAAGCTCGCACCAATTCTTCTTGCGGGAGATGTTGCAGCACGAGGTAGCTGAAAACGAAGTCTGCGGATTTGTCGCCGGCCTCGCCCAAATTTTCTCCATTGCTGTGAAACCATGTGATGTTGCCGACGTCCGGCAGCAGACCCTGGGCTCTCTTCAGC
>JBAVQT010000610.1:0-1829 GCA_049694295.1 Candidatus Acidiferrales bacterium | reverse complement strand
CTACATCGGCCAAGGTCATCTCGATGCGGTCGCCAACGGCTTCGTGCACGATCTCACGCGCGGATTCAAACGCAAGAATTTCTGGGTGATGGAAACGCAGCCTGATCATGTCAATTGGGCGCCCGTCAACAATTCCCTCGACAAAGGTGAAGTCCGGGAAATGGCCTGGAATGCCATCGGGCATGGCGCCGACGCGGTTGGCTACTGGCAGTGGCGCAGCGCCCTCGGTGGCCAGGAGCAGTATCACGGCACGCTCGTCGGCGCCGACGGCAATCCGGTGCCGCTGTATCCCGAGGTGCAGCAGATTGGAGCGGATTTCGAGAAGACGGGCGACCTGCTCCGCGGCACTTCCATCGTGTCCAGCGTCGCCATGCTGAATTCCTACGACAATCGCTGGGCCATAGATTTTCAGCGCCACAATCGCAACTACGACGTGATCGCCAACATGATGACTTACTATCGCCCGTTGCGCGAAATAGTCGACAGCGTGGACGTGATCGCTCCCATGGCGCCGCTCGATGCCTACAAGATCGTCCTCGCGCCCGATCTCAATCTCTTGCCGCCCGATCAAGCGCGGCACCTGCTCGATTTCGTTCAGGCCGGCGGCCACCTCGTCCTCGGCCCGCGCTCCGGCATGAAAGATCGATACAACGAGTTGCTGCCGTCACTGCAGCCCGGCCCGCTCGTGCCCGCGCTCGGCGCGAAAGTGTTGCAATATTACGCGCTCGAAAATCCGATCCCGGCCGGCGGCGATCTCGGCTCGGGCGAAGCCAAAATTTGGGCGGAGTTGCTGTCCACGCAGCAGGTCGCTGCTGCACCGGACGCGCAAGTGTTGCTCCGCTACGGCCAGAGCAACGGCTGGCTCGATGGGCAAGCCGCTGTCGTCACGCGCGCCTATGGCCGCGGCCGAATCACCTACGTCGGCGCCTGGCTGGACGACACGCTCATGAAGCAGTTCACTGCCTGGCTGCTGCGGACCACCCCGATCGAGACCCAATTCTCAAACGTTCCCGCGGGAGTCGAAATCTGCCATCGCGTTCGAACAGCATCCGCACCCGGCGGCGGCGCGGCGGACGTCTACATCGTGATCAATCACTCCACGCAACAGCAGCAACTGACGCTGCCTTACGAAATGAAAGACGCGCTGCATTCCGGCGCGCCCGAGACCAGCCTGACGCTCGCGCCGCGCGACGTCGCTGTCCTCTCGAAATGAAAAGACAGCGAGCCTGCCTGCCAAGTATTTACTGCGCGCTGCCGCCGATATTTGCCGTGTCCACTGTAAGCGGACTCTGCAGCGCCATCTCGAATTGCCAGCCCGTGTCAAAAAGTACCGCGGAGCTCCCGCCGTTATGATGAGCTGCCAGCACCAGCAGCGCTACCATGGCCGCCGCACCCCGCTGACAGGATATCCTGCGGACAGGAAAGAACGCCTCGAAGAAATCCGCACTGCAATCGAAAACGCGAAACAAGAGCGCGACAATCCGGCGAGCAGCGTCGGCACGCGCTGTGCCGCTGGCAACTTCATCCTCTGTCGACGCGCTCAGATTGCGCTACTCACCAACAAGAACTGAGACGCGCCGCATCGTGGCGTTGTGCGCCGAGGTTCACCTGTGATACAAGAGTCGAATGGCATACTATAGGCGGCTCGCCTTGGGTTTTGCGCTGTTCGGAGTCTGTGCTTTCCCTACCTTTGCACAGCAGGTAAAGATATTCATTCAACCCGACAGTGGTTTCGAGACTTACGTGTCAGCGGCGTTGACGAAAAAGCATGTTCCCGCCGTTGTAGTCTCCGAAGCTGACGCGGCAAGTTTTATTCTTCAACCGACACC
>JBAVQT010000609.1:0-3350 GCA_049694295.1 Candidatus Acidiferrales bacterium | reverse complement strand
GTTCGCCGATCGAGCGGACGCCGAGGAGTTCGATTTCGAGGCTGGTGTAGCCGGCTCCGGCGAGGTGCACGTGCGCATCGTTCCATCCGGGCATGGCGAATTGGCCATGAAGGTCGACGACGCGAGTGCGCGGGCCGATCGAGGATTTAATTTTGGCGTCGGAAGCGGCGACGGCGACGATGGACTCGCCACGAATAGCGATGGCCGAGGCGCGCGGAGCCGAAGGGATGCCGGTGTAGATATGGCCATCGAGCAGAACGAAATCGGCCGAACCGCCAGGCGACGGCGAAGGCTGAGCTTCCGAGCGGCTGCGAAGCGCTGCGACGGCGAGCGCCAGCGCGATGATCGCGCCGAACGTAGCCACGAGAAACGCGCGGCGAAGCAAATTGCGAATGCGGGATGAGAGGGCGCGCCGCATTTCGCTCAGGGCTGAACTCCGCCGAGTGAGACTGTGAGCAGGAAAATGCGTTTAAGGCCGAGCTGGCGGCTGCGCGGATCGTACCATTCGGTGAGCGAATGAGATCCGCCGCCCGAACCGCCGCCGCCGAGCGAAATTGCGGGAACGCCCATGGAGAGCGGAATGTTTGCATCGGTGGAGGAGCGCTCGAGACGCGAACGGTTGCCGAGGAAGCGGTCCACGTTGCGCATGGCTTCGAGTAGAGGCGAGTCATCCGGAAGTTTTCCGCCGGGGCGCGCGCCGAGCGAACGGAACGTGATGCCCAGCGAATCGCCATTGGGATTCATGGCCGAGGTTTCTTCGCGCACGCCGGATTGCATGGCATCGCGAAGAGCGGATTCCAGGCGGGCGAGAGCGGCTTCGTCTTCGGAGCGCAGATCTACCTTGACGTCGGCGCGCGAGGGAATGGAATTCACGGAGGTGCCTCCCTCGATGACGCCGAAATTAAACGAGCTGCGCGGCGATTCGGGAAGGCGGATAGCGGAAAATTGTACGATGCCCCGCGCGAGCGCGGTGATGGGATTGGGCGCGCCAAAATCGGACCAACTGTGGCCACCGGCGCCGGTGATGGCGACTTCGAATCGGCGCGAGGCGATGGCTTGCGTGGTGATGTGCTCGGTGGAGGCGCCATCCACGGCGATCACCGCGGCAAGGCGCGAGCCGTAGCTTTCAACCAGTTCGCGCACTCCGCGCAGATTGCCTTCGCCCTCTTCGCCAACATCTCCGGCCAGCACGATGGTCCTATCGGTACGCACGCGAGATTCGGCAAGAGCGCGGGCCAAACCGACCACGGCGGCGAGGCCGGCGCCATTGTCGGAGATGCCGGGGGCTTCGAGGCGGTCGCCATCGCGCTTGACGCGAACATCGGTGCCAGCGGGGAAAACGGTGTCCAGGTGCGCGATTACTAGAATCACTTTTTCGGCTTCGGGTCCGGAGCCGGGGCGCTCGGCGATCACATTGCCAAGCTTGTCTGTGTGAACTTTCAGGCCCTCGGCCTCGAAAAGGCGCTTGAGAGATTCGCCGCGGCGGGCTTCATGGAATTCGGGAGCGGGAATTTCGGTGAGACGAATTTGTTGCTCGGTGACCCAGGCGGGATTTTTCTCGATCCAATCGAGAGAGCGCGCGATGCGGGCGTCTTGCGCCAGCTTTTCAATGGAATCGTCGGTGGCTCGCGCCGAGAGAAAAGGCATGAGGAAAAAGATACAGCAGATGAGCGAGAGTTTCACGATATTCGTAGGGATCGACATGGCGCGATCCGGCGCGGCAGGAGAGGGCAAGGACGCGGGCACGAGCCGATTGTATCGCGAGGAGGCCCGGCGGCGAGAGCGAGTGGCCACAAAATTAATGCGGTTGAGAACTGGCGGTAGCAGGCCCAAGAAGCGCGCGAATTTCCTGCTCGGTGAGCACTGTTTCGGACTGCTTGGCGGCTGTGAAGATGCGGTCCACGAGATCATCGGGTGCGGGGATGCCGCGGCGTTCGAGCCAAAAAATGACGTTGGATTTTCCGCTGAGCGGGCCAATTTCGATCGCCTGTTCAAGGCCGAAGAGATGGGAGGGCACACCGCTATAGATGAGATTGGCGAGTTCGGCGTCACCCTTCTTATAAGCCTTGGCGATGGCAGCGGCGTGGACCCCGGTGGCGGTGCGGAATGCATCGCGGCCGACCACAGGATAGTTGGGAGGGATCGCGGTATGGGTGGCGCGGGCTACGGCATCGGAATATTTTTTTAGGCTCGAAAGATCCTGGTGGATGACGCCAAGGAGCCGCAAATTGACCAGCATCAGCTCCATGGGAGTGTTGCCGACGCGTTCACCGAGCGCGAGAGCCGCGGCGTGAACCTGATCGGCTCCCGCAGCGATGGCGGCGATGGAATTGGCGACGGCCAGGCCGCGGTCGTTGTGGCCGTGCCAATCCACGCGGATTTTCTGGCCGCACGGCTTGACGATTTCGTCCATTGCGAAATTTACGAGATTGAAAGCGCCCCGAGGCGTGGCGTGGCCCACCGTGTCGCAGAGGACGATGGCGCGCGCGCCGGCGCGAATGGCGGTGGAGTAGAGCGTGACGATCGTGGCGGGATCGGTGCGAATCGTGTCTTCGGTAACGTACATAACGGGAAGGCCGGCGGAGACGGCGAAAGTGACGGCTTCTTCGGTGAGGCGCTGGAGATGCTCGACGGTCCAATCCTCGACCAGGCGACGGATCGGGCTCGAGCCAAGAAACGTAGCGGCTTCGATCGGGAAGCCGACTTTCTCGGAGATTTCGATGATGGGGCGAATGTCGTTTTTGTGGGTGCGCGAGGCGCAGTTGGGCCGGATTTTCATGCGCGAGGCGGCGATTTCGCGTGCCAGAGCTTCGGTATCGGCATAGGCGCGCGGACCGGCGCCGGGCAGGCCGATGTTGACGGTGTCAATGCCGAGCGATTCCATCAGGTGGAGGATTTCGATTTTTTCGCCGATGGAGGGATCGCGAACGGAGGGATTTTGCAGGCCGTCGCGGAGAGTTTCGTCATTGAGCATGACGCGGCGGCCAGCGGGAAGCTCGGGATCGGCGAAGGAGTTCCAGTCGTGGATTAGGTCGTGTGGCATGTGGGCGGCGGCCCCGCAGTCTGGAGCCGCTCGAAAGCAAACGATAGCACACCGGGTGCGCGGAAAAACAGCCGCGAGGCAAGCGGGCGATTTCGTGATTTGCGCGGACGGGAATCACGCCTGCAAGCTATCGAGTGCTGGGACGCAAAGAGCACGGATGGAGTGAGCTGTATCGCGGACGCCAAATCGAATTAAATACGATGGCGGCGAAAGAGAAGGCCGAGCGCTTTGCGGCGACCGACCGCGGCGGCGATGCGGCGGCGCCAGCGCGGCGCGAAAAGAAATTCGAGGAAGCTGTCGGCGGAGT
>JBAVQT010000608.1:0-5643 GCA_049694295.1 Candidatus Acidiferrales bacterium | reverse complement strand
GGCGCGGCGCTACGACCCGCCTTTGTACTGAATCACCAGAAGCGTGATGTCGTCGGACTGCGGCGCGCCTTCGGTGAAGGCCTTCATGCCGTCGCGAATCGCGGTGGCCATATCGTCCACGCTGCGTCCCGCGAAACTCTCCATGATGGCGCGCAGGCGCGCTTCCTCGAATAGTTCGTTGCGATTATTGGACGCTTCGGAAACGCCGTCCGAATAGATCACCAGAAAATCTCCGGGCTCGAGCTGCGCGCGGGCGCTTTGATACTCGGCCTCGGCGAACATGCCGACCGGAAAATTCGCGGAGCCCAGTCCCTCTAGCGCGCCGGATTTGCGGCGCAGCAGCGGAGGAACGTGGCCGGCATTCACGTATTCGAAGCGGCCGGCCTTATCGAGAATGCCGTAGAACACGGTGGCGTAGCGGTCCTCGCCGCTGCGCTCGCAGAGATACTGATTAACGCGGGAAAAAATTCCGGCGAGGGCGATGTCCATGGCGGCGGTGGTGAAGAAAACGCCTTGCAGAAGCGTGGCCAGCAGCGCCGCGGAAATTCCCTTGCCGGAAACGTCGCCGACGAAGAAGCCGTGGCGGCCGCCGCTGAGTTCGATGACGTCAAAGCAATCGCCGCCGACGGATTGGCACGAGAGAGTTGAGCCGGCCACAGCCAGATCGGGCGTATTGGGAACGCTCTTGGGCAGCAGAGTGCGTTGAATCTGGCTGGCGATTTCGATTTCGTGGTCCAGGCGAGCCTTGGCGCGCGCTTCGGAAAAGAGCCGCGCGTTTTCAATGACCGTGGCGGCTTCGCGAGCCAGAGTGCGGAGCACTTCACGATCGAGATCGGAGAAAGCGCTGGAAGGCGCGTGGCTGTCGAGATAGAGAATGCCGAGAAGCTCGCCCTGATGCGTCGAGATGGTGGCGTCGAGCGTCTTGATCATGGGCAGCTTATCCACCGGGATGGCGACGATGGTGTGCAGCTCCAGGCGCGCGACGCTTTCGTTTTGGCCCATGGTGGCGTCGTCACCGGTGTCACTGACAATCAGTTCGCGGCGGGTGGTGGCGACGCGCTTGACCACCGACTGCGATACCTGCACCTGGTCCGGACGCAGCGTGCTGCGCTGCGAATCGCGCGCGACCACGGTGGTGAGTTCTCCGGAAGGCTGCGCCAGCAGCAACACGCCGCGCTCGGTGCGGGTAAGCTGCATGGCGGCGTCCACCACGGCGGTGAGAACGTCTTCGAGCGAAAGGCCGGTGCCCAGGGTGCGGGCCACCTCCAGTAAAACGCCAAGATGATAGAGTTCACGCGCGCCAGCCTGGGTGGGAGCGGGCGCGTCAACGCGATTGACCAGTTCCTCGATGGTGGCGCCTTCGCCGAGATACACCAGCTTGTAAGAATCGGGCATCCCGAAATCGATGCGATCGTTGGCGCGGAGTTCCTGGCGCAGCGCCTTTTCACCGTTGATGTAGGTGCCGTGGCGGCTGCCCAGGTCTTCCAGCACCCAGGAGCCATTCTCGGAAAGTATCTGGGCCTGCTGGCGGCTGATGCGGCTATCGCGCAGCATGAGTTCGCCGCCGGCCTGACGGCCGATGCGGAAAGGAGATGCAGCAATGGGAACTTCGCGGCGAACGCCGCTGGGTTCGATGACCACGAGTCTGGGAGCGCGTGACATGAAATTGGGTCCGTGCCTCGCGAACGGCGCGAGGCTATCTGAGGCGGGGCGCGGGCAGGGTCATGGTAGGGAAAGTCGCGCCCGAAGTAAATAGCGGCGAGCTATGCGGAACGGACAGCGCGGCCCTGGCTGTCCCAAACGGTGCTGAGGCGGCGGACGGTCTCGCGAAGACGGACGGCCAACTCGACGACGGTCTGGAGGCGCTGGGTATCGGCCGGAGGCAGACGATCGCGATGGGTGAGAAGCATTTCGGCGTTGCCGAGAATGCCGGTGAGCGGGTTATTGATTTCGTGGCGCAGAATTTCGGCGAGGTCGCCGAAAGGCTCGCTCCATGGAGGTTGCGGCGCGGAGCCGGAGATATCGGCCCAGCGCAGGCGGCGGTGGACCAGGGCTGCCACCAGCGCGGGAAAATCTCCGGCGCGCGCGACGAATTCGACGGTGCCCTCAACTACGTGCGCGGCGATCTCCGATTGGCGCTCGGGAGGCGCGAGCAAGACAATGGGGGCGATCTCGCAGAGATCGGGGAGTTCCTGGGCCAGCGAGCGCCCGTCGAAAATTTCGTGGTCCAGCAGCAGGACGCGCGGATAAAAATGCGCCACGCGCTGGCGAAGCGAAGAAAGGTCGCTCACTCGGAAAAGGTGGTGCGGCGGCAGCGCTTGCTCAAGTTCCAAGACCAGGCGTTCGGCCAATTCGCGCCGCACGATGCCTGCGACAACCGCGTGGCCGCTGGAGGCCGGTGTACATATTGAACCGAGAGTCATCTCGAGAACTTCTTTCTGGACGGGGCGCCAGTCGCGGCGTGGGAGGAGGCGCGAACAAAGGCAAGCGGTGAAGCGAGAGGATTTGGCGCTGGCGCGACGACCGTCTCGAGCAGGCGATTGACGGCCAGATTCAGTTCTTCCACCAGAAAGGGTTTGCCGAGATAGGGCAAACCGCGGCCCTCGAGGAATTCCAGCGTGCGCGGGGAAAGCGTGTCTCCGGTGATGAAAATAATGTGGTGTTGCAGCGGGCTGCCGGAGCGCACCAGCGCCTCGTAGAAGGCCGGACCGTCCAGGCGCGGCATGCGCAGGTCGCAGATAACGAGATCGAAGCGTTCGCGAGAGAGCCGGGTGAGCGCCTCCTGGCTATCGAGGAATGCCTCAGCATGATGGCCTGCTTCGTGAAGCACATCCACGATCAACTGGGCGACGGTGGGCTCGTCTTCGACAACGATGATGCGTCCGGCGAGGATCGCCCCGTCGGGAAGCGCGGATGGCCGGGTGACGGAATCGCGCCCGTGCACCGGAACCGCGACCACGGGAAGCTCGACGACGAATCTCGCGCCGCCTCCCGGAGGACTATCGAAAGCGATATCGCCCTGATGCTGCTGAACGATTCCATAGACGATGGAGAGCCCCAGGCCGGTGCCCACGCCGGGCGGCTTGGTGGTGAAAAAAGGATCGAAAATACGCGAAGCGATTTCTGGCGGAACTCCGGGACCATCGTCGGAAATTTCCAGCAAGAGGCGCGCGGTGGGGAGCAGGCGGGTGCGAAGGAATATTTGCCCGTGGCCGCGGCCTTCGAGCAGAGCCTGTTCGGCGTTGACCAGCAGATTGAGGACCACCTGCTGCAGCTGCGAAGGATCGGCCATGGTCTCCGGTAGATCGGGAGCCAGACGGCAGTCCACGACGATATTTTCGACCTTGAGTTCGTAGCTGCGCAGCGCCACGGTGCGCTCGACGATTTCGTTCAGCTGGACGCGAGTGCGCTCCGGATGATTTTCGCGTGCGAAATAGAGGAGGTTTTTGACGATGCGCCGCGCGCGCTCAGCCTCGCGAAAGAGATGCGTGGCTTCGGGCAGTTGGGCGGGCGTAAGCCCGTGGCCGAGAAGGAGCTGGCCGTAGCCCATGATGGCGGTGAGAGGATTGTTGAGTTCGTGCGCGATGCCCGAAACGAGCTGGCCGATCGCAGCCATTTTTTCGGTCTGCAGCAGCTTGGATTGAATCTGCCGGTCGCCGCTAACGTCGGTGTAAAGCTCGAGCCAGCCGGCCGAGCGGCCTTCGGAATCGAGCACCGGCCGGGTGAAACGCTTTAGGACGCGGCGCGTGGGCCGCATCATTTCCAGCTCGTCATGCAGCGGCACGCCTTCACCCGCAGCGAAGGATCGCCAGGGGGCGCCGAAAGATTCCGGGGAGCGGAACCGAGGAGCGACGATTTCCTCGATCGATTCAAAACTGGGCAGGCTGGCGAGCAGGCGCGGATCGAGACCGAAAAGCTGCGTAAAGCGCGGGTTGGCCAGCCGCAGACGGCCAGTGGAGTCGAGCAGGATCACGCCGGAATCCACCGAATCGAGCAGACTCTGCAGCTCGGCCTCCACCTGGCGCCATTTGCTCTCGGCGCGTTTTACGACCGTGCCTTCCTCGAGGCACAGGAGCAGATGCTGCGAATCGGGCAGGATGGCGCGCAGGCTGACGCGAATCGGAAAGCCGGTGGAGAGCACGGCATCCAAGCGCACCGGAATGCGATGCGCGGAATTCGGCCGCGAGGATTCCGTTGGCGAAGGCGCGCTTTGCCAACCGGCCGCGATATGACCGCCGAGCGGGAGCGAAAGAAACTCACCAAGATTGTGCCGGCTGTGGCCGAGATCTTTGCAGCGAAGTATTTCCGAGGAGCGGCGATTGGCGCGCTGCACGAACCCGGCGGAATCCACCACCAGGAGGGCCTCGGCGCTGGAGTCGAAAACGGCGGCGAAAGCGGCATCGGGCGCCGGCGGCAACATTTCGAGTTGCCGCCCATCGCGCAGCGCCTGGGGGCGCAGGATAGGATCGAACGCTCGGTCGGCGGACAAGACTGACGGCGCTGCGCTGGCGGCGGGCGCAATCGAGTCCGGGCGCGCTCTGGCGAGGTCGCTCGAAGGTTCGCCCCGATCATTTTCGAAACTATAGTCGAGACGGTCGCCGCTATCGCGATGGTCATCACGATCATCACCTGGCCGACTTCCGGGATGGTCCTCGGGATTTCCGGCGGGCCGGTCGTCGCAGCGAAAGTGCGCATTCATCGGCCCAGGCCCGCGACAATCCAATAGGAAATGAAAATAGCTAGACCGACGGCAACCAAATACTCCAAAACGCGGCGCACGGCTGGCGCGAGCCTGGGGGGCGGGTTGAGACTGACTCGAGTGAGCATGACAGTTGCTATGCATGGACTGGACCAAGCGGACCGCCAAAGTAAGAGGCTTTTTTACAATAGCTTAGCGGAAAGGCTGGACGAGAATACCGGGCGCGGCTTCCCGGAACGAAACGCAAGTGTTCCTGTCTAGGAAATGTGGAGTGTCACCGGCAATGCGAGCGGTTGCCAGGTGGAGAGCCTCGGAAGCTCGCACAGTAGAAAAATCGCAGGTTCAGTTGGCGGGCACTTGGGATTCGTACTGCTTGAGCTTGCGATAAAGAGTGGTCTTGCCGATGCCGAGAAGACGCGCCGCGGCCAGCTTGTCGCCTCCGGCTTCGCGCAGCGCGCGCAGAATCGCGCGGCGCTCGAGTTCGTCCAGCGGGAGAAGTTCGTCGCTCTTCAGAGATCCCTCGCCGGAACTGAATTGCAATCCGGTAGGAAGATCGCCGACGTGAAGGATAGGCCCGGACCCCAGGGCCACGGCACGCTCGATGGCGTTTTCAAGCTCGCGAACGTTGCCCGGCCAATCGTAGGCCATCAGGCGAGCCATGGCATCCTCGGAAATGGTGCGGACCACGCTGCTTTCGCCGTTGAATTTTTCGAGAAATGAATTGACCAGGATCGGGATGTCCGTCTTGCGCTCGCGAAGCGGAGGCATTTTGATCTGCACCACATTCAAGCGGAAATAGAGGTCCTGGCGGAAATTGTTCTGGCGCACGGCGGTTTCCAGATCGCGATTGGTGGCGGCAATTACCCGCATGGTGACGGCGATGCGGTCCGTGGAGCCCACGGGCTTCACTTCCTTCTCCTGGAGAGCGCGGAGCAGCTTGGCCT